>NZ_SCFG01000017.1:0-90723 GCF_022496645.1 Pseudomonas sp. TMW22089 | reverse complement strand
AAAGGTGCTCTTCCGCAAAAAATAGTGAACTGACAGGAGGAAAGGTCTGTTTTTCGATTAAGTCGGTGTTTTTTGAACCTCAGACAGCTAGACCGTTAAAAACGGCTGCTTACTTCAGACCTTCCTTTACCGTCGATCGTCATGTAACAGTCATTATCCATATGCACCACGTCTTTTAATCAGCGGAGCATTCTATGACACGCAACTCATTCAGACCGTAGGATACATCCGAAAAACAACCTGCATGGTTGGAGATCAATAACAGCATATTATTGAAAGACCTGACCCGGTATTTTGCGGGCAGGCTATAAAATTGAATCCTCACTTTGTGTTGCACTGTTGCCAAACCCGAAAGGTTTAAAAACGGCGTAAACGGTACCTCTAATACCAGAATACTGATTTTGCTGGTAATCAATCCCCTTGGATATCACTGGCGTTGTATACGACATTCAATGCCTGATTTTCTTGCTCGATGGCAACGCTGAAAGACACCAGGCGAGCGCTGCAGACATGGAGCAGGCGGTGGACAGCAATGCCATTGCCGTCACCGATATCCGGAAGTGAATCCTTCACACAGTGTATTGCTTGAACAGCTCCTCCTTGATAATCAGCAACGCGTCTTCGTAGTAACGCTCGCCCCGGGCCTCGCTGAGCAATACTGAACGCACACTGCCTTCGCCAGGGGTGTGTTCGCAGGTCAGGTAGAACTCGGCCGTTTCAGGCCTGAATTCCAGGTAGTAAAACAACTCGCGGCCTTCGCGGTGCCAGTAGCCTATTTCTCTGCGCATGGGTGTCCCTGGTCGGTGTTTGCGGCTGATCGCGGCGATGCTATCGCGAGCACGCCCGCTCCTGGAGATTTTTATCCAGGCGGATGATACCGGCGATGCGCTCCAGTGCCACTTTCAGGGTCAGGGCACTTTCGGCAGCCGTCAGGCTGATGCGCACGCCATTGATGGTGGTGGATTTCACCGCAAACACGTCCCCGGGCACTACATCCACACCGGCGCCGCGACAGGCCTCGGCGAGCGATACATCGCCCTCGGCAACGCTGAGCCAGATATGCGGCGACGGAGTGTCGGACTGGTACATGGCCGCCCCCAGCAGTTTTTTCGCCAGACGCCAGCGCCGGGTCACTTCAAGGGTTTGCCACTGCGCGCGCTCATGGGCCGTTCCATCGCTTATCCACTGGCAGGCAATGGCCACGCACAGCGGCGCAACCCCCCAGTGAGCGGACTGGGCATGGGGGTCAATGCGCTCCAGCAATGGCGCACTCGCCACGATCCAGCCCATGCGTACCCCCGCGGCGACAGTCTTGGACAAGCTGCTCACCAGCACCCCGAAATCCGGTAAATAGCGGTACAGCGGCGGACTGTCGGTCAGCGCCCCGTAGACATCGTCTTCGACCACCCAGACCCCGTGGCGCCGGGCGATCCGGGCAATCTCCTGTTTGCGCTCGACACTCATCAGCGCTGAAGTCGGGTTTTGCAGGGTTGGCGTGAGCACTGCAATTCTGGCGCCCGTGGCGCGGATCATGCGGTCAAAATCCTCCGGCACTATACCTTGGCAATCCATCACCACGCCGTGCATCGGCAGGCGTAACTGCGCGCAGGCGGCCTTGATTCCCGGTGCGGTAAAGGCTTCGACCAGGACCGGTTCACCGGCCTGGCATAACGACAGCAACACCGTGAACAGGCCTTGCTGGGCACCGGTGCAGAGCATGATGTTATCTACTGCCAGTTCCAGGCCCCGGCCCTTGAACCACAGCGCTCCCTGCACCCGCGCCCGCAGCAGGTCCGCGGCACTCAGATAACCTTGCAAGCGGATTGCCTGGCCGCTAGCCAGCAAGCCCGACAATGCCTGCGCATCGCTTTGGCCGATGTGATCAATGGCCGGGACATTGGTTCGCAGATCGATCCGGGCAGCCTGCTCGTCGACCTGCTGCAAACGAAACAGGGTCGCCTCCTGACTGCCCGCCAGCACATAGGTCCCGCGCCCGACTTCACCCGATACCAGATGCCGGCGCGCAGCCTCGCGGTAAGCCTGCATGGTGGTGCTGGGGTTCCAGCCCAGGGCCCAGGCCAGCCGCCGTTGCGGTGGCAGGCGCGCCCCCGGCTTGAGATCGCCACAGGCAATGGCCCGGGCAATGGCCTCCACCAGCGCCAGATAGCGCGGTAGCGGGGATTCGCCGAGGTCAGGTATCCACATTTATTGTTGGCCATGCAATATAAGGGTCGGCCCATACAATGCCGCGCGCCTAGAATCGAGTCAAACCCCTGGATGACGGTGCGCCATGTTTGATTTGAACTCCCTTCGCCTCGCCGCTACTGATGTGTACCGCAGCATGGCGCCTACCCCGCAACTGGCCTGGCCGCTGCTGGCCGATCGCCTGGGTTGCACGGTGTGGGTCAAGCACGAAAACCACACCCCCACCGGCGCCTTCAAAGTGCGCGGCGGCCTGTTGTATGTGCAGGGCCTGCTTGCGCGCGAGCCCGCTATCAAGGGGCTGGTTACCGCAACCCGTGGCAATCACGGGCAAAGCCTGGCGCTGGCCGCCAGCCGCATGGGGCTGACAATCAGCATCGTGGTGCCCGAGGGCAATTCCCTGGAAAAAAACGCCGCCATGCGCGCCATTGGCGCCACCGTGATCGAGTGCGGCAAGGACTTCGATGAAGCCCGCAGCAAAGCCGCCGCCCTGGCCCAAAACCATGATTTGCATCTGGTCCCGGCCTTCCATCCCGACCTGATTCGAGGAGTGGCGACCTACGCTCTGGAATTATTCGAAGCCGTAAGTGAACTGGATACGGTGTATGTACCCATCGGCATGGGCTCGGGAATTTGCGGGCTGATCCGCACCCGTGATCTGCTGGGGCTCAAGACCAGGATCGTCGGCGTGGTGTCGAGCCATGCCGATGCCTTTGCGCAAAGTTTTGAACAGGGCCGGGTCATCTGCACCGATACCGCGCACACCTTTGCCGATGGTCTCGCCTGCCGCCAGCCATTGCCCGAGTCGCTGGCAATCATCGCCAAAGGCGCGGCACGGGTTATTCGGGTGTCGGACCGGGAAATAGCCAACGCCATGCGCCTGTGCCATGAAACCACCCACAACACCGCCGAAGGCGCAGGTGCCGCCGCGCTGGCCGGCTTGATCCAGGAGCAGGCGCAGCAGCAAGGCCGGCGGGTGGCGGTGATTCTGAGCGGAGCCAATATTGACCGCCAGCTGTATGCCGGGATTCTGGACGAAGGTTTTGACGCATAAGCCCCTGATAGCGCTGCGTCTGGACGCCTGAACCGCAGCGCGACTATGCTGGGCCGATGACTCCTTCCCCGGCCGTGCGTTCTCCCTGCCCTCCCGGCGCCTGCAATTGCGAGCGGGAACAGCTGTTGGCGACGCCTGAGACCGACCTGCGCATCCTCAGCCTGACCCGCCAGGCTGAGAAAGTCCTGCTGCAACGGCTGGAGAACATTCAAAGCCTCAGCGACCTCGAACATATGCAGCGCCGTATGCACGAGCAGTTGGGCATCCGGGTGGCCATCGAGCCCGGCTTCAATGAGGTGCGGACCATGCGCGGGATCGACATCCGGGTGCTGGAGCAACCCGGCCTGTGCCGCAAAACCCGCCAGGAGATCCCTGCAGCCATCCGCCGCGCACTGCAAAAACACCCCGAAATTGCCTACAAGCTGCTGGACAGCCACGACCTGCTGCGCGACACCTGAGTCGCACCGCCCATGGGCTGTTTGATGGCAAAAAGGCCTTATTTGGTAACAGCACACTGAATTAGCTTGCCATCATCGGCGTAGCACCCTATAAGCGCGTCTTTCAAACCAATTAGAGTCTTAACATGAGCTCCGGATTCACCGAGGACGAAATGCGCAGAGCGCTCGGCCTTGACACTCCTGCCACCCCCGTTGCGCCCCCTGTCGTTGTGAAACCCGAGCCTGTCCCGGTCAAGCCTGCGCTGCTGTCGCCCAAGACACCGACCAAGGAGCCGGTCAAGCGCCGCGGCCCGATGCTGCGCGTCACCCTGCAGGTGAGCAAAGAGTACGACGGAGAAGAAACCCGGTTCGTGCATGATGCCAAGACCCTGAGCCGGTTCGATGCGGAACAGGCCGCCAAAAAAGCCCTGGCCAAAGCCGGGTTTAAATACTTTGTGGTCGAGTCTATTGTTCAGGTTGATTGACTAGCAGACCCCAAAGGCAATTGGCTCTGGATTAAAGTCGCGGCAGAAGGCATTCTCCGCGACTTTTTAATGCTCAGCCCTGCGTCCCCAAGATGCGCAACCGGTCAAGGAACCTGCCCATGCAAACTCAACCGCTGAACGACGCCGACTTCGAAATCCTCGACGACATCCTGCTCAAACATGGCGACGACCACTCCGTGCTCAACACCTGCGAGCTGGATGGTTTCTTCACCGCGCTGGTCTCCGGCCCGGCGCAGGTCGACATCGCTGACTGGTTCCCGGCTATCTGGGGCGGCCAGAACCCGAACTGGGAAAACACCGGTGAAGCCAAGCAGTTCATCGAGCTGAGTGTGCGCCACATGAACACGCTGGCTCGCCAACTGGCCGATGGCAGCGAAGTATTCGCCCCCCGCTTCGAACAAACCGAGCATAACGGCCAGCCCGTTACCCTTGCCGAAGAATGGTGCTTTGGCTACTTGCGCGGTGTCGCCGTGGCCAACTGGACACCCTTGCCTGTGGTTCAGGCGCAGCTGCTGCAGGGCATTTCCGAATGTGCCGAACAGGACAACTTCGAGCTGCCGCAGGATCTGGACGTGGCCGCCCATCAGCAACAGGTTGCTGAAATCGAGCCGGCAGCACGTGGCCTGCATGACTTCTGGTTGAGCCAGCGCTAAACCCGCCTGCGCAGTAGCAGCAGGCTTGCTCGCGAGTTGTTGAAGAGCTCGCGAGCAAGCTCGCTCCTGCAGATATATTGCGGCACCCGGAGACAATGATTCATGACCACCCTCACTCACTTCGACACCCCCTGCCCCGAGTCCGTCAACGGCCAGATCCTGCAACTGGTGGTCGACCACCTGACCGACATCAGTGCCATGGAGATTGCCCCGAGCAATCTGCTGTACAGCATCTATCAATATGCAATCGGCTTTGAAGTCCATCTGTACCTGGAAGCACTCGGCGGTGGCAAAGGGATAGCCGTTGAGCTGATAGTCGCCACCGATGACCTCGACCCGGAAAAAGTCACCGGTTTCGTGCTGTACCTGCCGGTCAAGGATGACCCGCAAGCCTGCGGCATCGCTTACATGGCAGAGCTGGCCAGTCATCGACACCTGGGAGTGACTCAGGCAATGGTCCGGGAAGTGGTGCGCCGCTACCCCCATTGCGAATTGACCTGCAGCGTGAGCAAGGTCGCAGCTTTTGAACAGTCAGGGTTTCAGGTGCTGGGCACCCGCGGCCCCCAAGTACTGATGAACACCCGCGACCACAGCACTGATGGCCTGATGGGCGTGCTCGACGTGGCCGCCGTCTATAACTCGACCGAAGTGCGGCAGATCCATACCTATCTGCTGCAACGCAACGGCAAAAAAGCCATGCTCGACGCCGAGAAAAAGCGCGACCGCCAGATCGATCAACTGAGCGCCAGGGCCAGGGCTTTTGTGGCACAGGTAAAAGGCTGATAAAGCGATTGCCCCTGCCGGGGTGAAATAACGCATCATGGGCGCACTCCGGACAGAGGAAACCTTTATGCGTGTTCATTTCACCCTGACCCGTTTTGCCGCCCTGGCCCTGGGGCTGGTATTGAGCGGCACGGCTGCAGCCAGCGAAGAGTCGCAACTGGTGGACGCGATCAACGCCTACCGTAGCCAGATCCAGCCCTGTGCAGGCCAGGCCTCGCAAGAGCTGCCGCCATTGGCCGCGGATACCCGCCTGATACTGCCACCCACCCGCTTTGGTGATCTGCAGGAAGCCCTCGGGCGGGCGGCCTACCCCATGGTTAACGTGCAGGCGATCAATCTCTCCGGGCCACGTGATGCCCAGGCCGCCATGCAGGCCGTCCAGGAAAGCTTCTGCAAAGTGGTGCTGGACCCGCAATTTGTCGATATCGGCGTCAGCCATAACGAACGCGACTGGCGCATCGTGCTGGCGCGCCCCTTGTTGACCGGGCGCCTGGGCGACGCGCAAGCCGAAGGCCAGAAGGTGCTTGAGCTGATCAACAGCGCCCGTACCCAGCCCCGCCAGTGCGGCACCCAGGCCTTCAGTCCCACGACACCCGTCACCTGGAACGCGACACTGGCCACAGCTGCCCAGACCCATACCCGGGACATGGCCAATAACAACTACTTCGATCACAAGGACCGCACCGGCGGCACGCCGGGGGATCGCGCCGAGATGGCGGGCTATATAGGTCAGCAAATCGGCGAGAATATTGCCGCTGGCCTGGACACACCGCGCAAGGTGGTCGATGGCTGGCTGGCCAGTCCCGGGCATTGTGCCAATGTGATGAATCCGCAGTTCCGCGAATTGGGTGCCGCTTACGCGGTAGACCCGAAAAGTGACGCAGGGATTTACTGGACCGCGTTGTTCGGTACGCAGTGAGCTGAGCGAGGGGGATGTTGCGAGGGGTGATACGAAGAAAACAGCCCCGCCCGACCTGCGTCGGGCGGGGCTGATTTTTTACAGCGCCATGTCGGCCGCTGGATTGCTCGGCGCAGGCTTGGCCTGTGCGTCAGCAGGAGTTGCAGTGTGCGTTGCAGCCGGGATTGCCGGCGGCGGAGTCAGTTGCAGGACTTCGGCGGTGTAGGCCCATTCCTTGGCAACGCGATCCGGATCGCCATTGAGCTTGGTGCCATAGCTCGGCACGATCTGGTGCAGCTTGGCTTGCCACTCAGGGCTCGCAACCTTGTCCTTGAACACGGTTTCAAGCACGGTCAGCATGATTGGCGCGGCGGTCGATGCACCAGGCGAAGCGCCCAGCAGACCGGCGATGCTGCCATCTTTGGCGCTGACAATTTCGGTACCCAGTTTCAGCACGCCGCCCTTCTCTTCATCACGCTTGATGATCTGAACGCGCTGGCCGGCCTGCCACAGGCGCCAGTCTTCAGACTTGGCATCCGGGAAGTACTCTTTCAACGCATTGAAGCGGTCTTCGTCCGACAGCATCAGCTGACCGGCCAGGTATTCAACCAGCGGGTATTGTTCGATACCGACTTTGGTCATTGGCCAGATGTTGTGGGTGGTGGTGCTGGTCAGCAGGTCCAGGTACGAACCTTCTTTGAGGAACTTGGTGGAGAAGGTAGCGAACGGGCCAAACAGAATGACGCGCTTGCCATCCAGCACGCGGGTGTCCAGGTGCGGAACCGACATCGGTGGCGCGCCTACCGAAGCCTTACCGTAAGCCTTGGCCAAATGCTGCTGGGCAACAGTCGGGTTATCGGTCACCAGGAACGAGCCGCCAACCGGGAAGCCTGCGTATTCCTGGGCTTCAGGAATGCCGGACTTCTGCAGCAGGTGCAGTGCACCGCCGCCTGCGCCGATAAATACAAACTTGGCGTCGGTGGCAGTTTCAGAACCGTCTTTCAGATTTTTGTAAACCACATGCCAGGTGCCATCAGCGTTGCGGGTGATGTCCTTGACTTCACTCGACAGCTTCAGCGAGAAGTTGGGCTTGGTTTGCAGGTAAGCCGCGAACTGGCGCGTGATTTCGCCGAAGTTGACGTCGGTACCCAGTGGAGACCAGGTGGCCGCGATTTTCTGGTTCGGGTCACGCCCTTCCATCATCAGCGGAACCCACTTCTTGATCTGAACCGGGTCTTCGGAGTACTGCATGCCGGCGAACAGAGGGCTCGCCTGCAGTGCTTCGTAGCGCTTCTTCAAGAACTTGATGTTGTCATCGCCCCACACAAAGCTCATGTGCGGAGTGGAGTTGATGAACGAACGCGGATCTTTCAGTACGCCGTTCTTGACCTGCCAGGACCAGAACTGACGCGATACCTGGAAGGCTTCATTGATTTCAATGGCCTTCGGGATTTCGACGTTACCGTTCTTGTCTTCCGGGGTGTAGTTCAGCTCGGCCAAAGCCGAGTGACCGGTACCCGCGTTGTTCCAGCCATTGGAGCTTTCAAGGGCAACGCCATCGAGACGTTCAACCATCTCCATGGACATGCCGGGTTCCAGCTCATTGAGCCAGACACCCAGAGTTGCGCTCATGATGCCGCCGCCGATCAGCAGAACATCCACCTGTTTGGTCTCGGCAGCCTGCACGGACGTAAGTCCCATGGTCAGCGCCAGGCCCAGTAGCCCCTTATTCATTTTTTTAAACATTTTTGGTACCTAAGATAAAACGCCATCTACCCGGCACGCGGTTCATGACAGAGCTCGACCCGGTGCAGGCATGTGGCCTGCAATCGAACCGGTCTTCAAGCCTTGAACGGGTAGAGTTATAAGGCCTATGTACACTATAGACCTCACTTTTATGTACCTTGGGCGCTGATCTCTTATTGATTTTGGCTTCAGCTACTTGGGTGACATTCATGCTTGCAACTTATGCGATCCCTTTGCTCTGCGACCTGCCCGCAGCTCCTTCCGGGGAGCCTGCGTGGACCTTGTAGCCCGGGGCGGCCAGTCTGAAGCCGCGACATTCTACCTCAGGTGGCACTTTGGACGAAAACCGATATTTCAGCGCTGCGCCAGTACCCGGATCGCCGGCAAGCCGGCTCCCACAACAACTGCATCAAACCTGTGGCAGCGGGCTTGCCCGCGATGATTCCAGCGCTGCGCCAGTACCCCCATCGCCGGCAAGCCGGCTCCCACAACAACTGCCGCAAACCTGTGGGAGCGGGCTTGCCCGCGATGATTTCAGCGCTGCGCCAGTGCCCCCATCGCCGGCAAGCCGGCTCCCACAACAGCTGCCTCAAACCTGTGGGAGCGGGCTTGCCCGCGATGATTTCAGCGCTGCGCCAGTGCCCCCATCGCCGGCAAGCCGGCTCCCACAACAACTGCATCAAACCTGTGGGAGCGGGCTTGCCCGCGATGATTTCAGCGCTGCGCCAGTACCCGAATCGCCGGCAAGCCGGCTCCCACAACCACTGCCGCAAACCTGTGGGAGCGGGCTTGCCCGCGATGATTTCAACGCTGCGCCAGTGCCCCCATCGCCGGCAAGCCGGCTCCCACAACAGCTGCCGCAAACCTGTGGGAGCGGGCTTGCCCGCGATGATTTCAGCGCTGCGCCAATGCCCCCATCGCCGGCAAGCCGGCTCCCACAACAACTGCCGCAAACCTGTGGCAGCGGGCTTGCCCGCGATGATTTCAGCGCTGCGCCAATGCCCGAATCGCCGGCAAGCCGGCTCCCACAACAACTGCCTCAACCAGACCCAAAACTCCAAACTCACGTATGATTGGCCCTTTGCCCCGCCCGCCAACAGGATTCACCCATGTCTTTAAGCAAAGCCAACCAGGCCAAAATTGAACGCCGCCTGGTTAAAGCCCTGACCATTGCCTGTGAAAAGGCGAAAAATGAAATCCCGGGGTTTGTCTGGCTGACCCACACCGTCAACTATGAGACCTTCCCTGCCAGCCTGAAGATAGTCTGGGTGTTCGATACCAAGGACAGCAAAGACTTTGCCCTGGCCGATGGCGAGGCGCACTTCATGGTCGAGTTGACCGACAAGGCCCTGGCTGACGCCGATGTGCGGGTGCGCAACGCCGCCACCCACGTGTATTACGATTCCGAAGAAGAATGCCAGCGGGCCTGTGGCGGCAATTGGCCAAAACGCCTGTCGAACAAAGGCTGAGGCCGGTTACGACAGGTACTTGCCAAACCAGTCCAGGGTTCTGCTCCACGCCAGCGTAGCGGCTGCTTCATCGTAGCGAGGCGTGGAGTCATTATGAAAACCGTGGTTTACATTCGGGTAGATAAACGCCTCGTAGACTTTCCCGTTGGCCTTTAAAGCCTGTTCATAGGCCGGCCAGCCCTCGTTGATGCGCGTATCCAGCCCGGCGTAATGCAGCATGACGGGAGCCTTGATCCGGCTCACTTCATTGGCGCCAGGCTGACGCCCGTAAAAGGACACCGCTGCCCCCAGCTCCGGATACGCCACCGCCGCCGCATTGGCCACCCCGCCCCCATAACAGAATCCTGTGATCCCGACTTTTCCGGTACCGGCATCGTGCTGCATCAACCATTCAATGGCGGCGAAAAAGTCATTCATCAGCTTTTCCGGGTCCACCGTCTGCTGCAGCGCCAGACCTTTTTCGTCGTTGCCGGGATAGCCCCCCACCGACGACAGGCCGTCTGGAGCCAGGGCGATAAAACCCTGCTTGGCCAGCCGCCGCGCAACATCCTCGATATAGGGGTTGAGCCCGCGATTTTCGTGAACCACTACCACCGCGGGCAACTTGCCCTGCGCCTTGGCAGGACGTACCAGATAACCGCGCACCTGCCCGTGCCCCTTGGGCGAGGGATACGTGATGTACTCGGCCAGGATGTCCGGATCGGTGAAAGCCACCTGCTCGGCAAGGGCATAATCGGGGCTGAGTGCGTTCAGTATCGAGAGTGCTGACACGCCGGCGCAAATGACCGCCGCCCGATCCAGAAACTGGCGCCGGTTGATTTTACCGTGGGCGTAATAGTCATAGAGTTCAAGCAATTCAGGAGCAAAGTCTTTAGCAGTGAGACGGGGCATCTGTGCGCTTCCTTTTGAACCTGGTTGAACGTGCATGAGCAAGCGCATCAACCCTGCGCCGGCAGTTATTTTTTTCTGATGGCCTTGAGCAAAATACGGGAAACCTGATCCGCCGAATACGGCTTGGCTAAAAACTCAACGCCCTCGCAAGCACTGCGGGCCAACTCATCACTGTAGCCCGAGGCCAGAATCACAGGCAGTTCGGCGCGCCGCAGACGCAGCTCCCGGGCCAGCGCCACCCCGGTCATGCCGGGCATGACCACGTCCGAAAAAATGGCATCGAACGCCATTGCGTCCGGGCCCACCATCAACAATGCCTCTTGCCCATTGGCCGCCCATGCGGTTTCGTAGCCCAGATCCTGGAGGATCTGATTGGCAAAACGCCCCACTTCAAGATTGTCTTCTACGATCAGCACCCGGTATTTACCCTCCTCTGCGGATAGCTCGCCCCACTGCTGGCCATCGGCAGGCAGCTCATCGACCCCGCTCCCGTCGACCTGGGGCAGATACAGGGTGAACCGCGCGCCCTGGCCGGCAATACTGGACACATCAACGTTGCCGCCTGACTGCTTGGCAAAACCGAAAACCTGGGACAGCCCCAGCCCGGTACCCTTGCCCACCTCTTTGGTGGTAAAAAACGGCTCGAAAATATGCTCCAGCACCCGGGCGTCAATCCCGCCACCGGTGTCCTGCAAGGAAATGGCGGTGAAGCTGCCCCGGGATCCGGCATGGCCACGGATTGGCCGCAACGCAACATTGTGGTCCAGACGAAGTGTCAGGCTGCCCTGGCCTTCCATCGCATCGCGGGCGTTCAAGGCAATGTTGATCAGCGCGGTTTCAAACTGGCTGGAGTCGGCACGGATGTAATACGCCTGCTCGGGCAACTGGACATTCACTTGAATACGCGCCCCCGTGAGCGTATTCAGCATGTCGCCAATATCCTGGATCCGCTGCCCGACATTGAACACCTGCGGGTTCAGCGGCTGGCGCCGGGCGAAAGCCAGCAGCTGGCTGGTGAGCTTGCTGGCACGCTCGACGGTGTCGGAGACCGCACTCATGTAACGCTCCCGGCGTTCGTCCGAGAGGTTGGGCATGCGCAGAAAGTCCACCGAGGAACGAATAATGGTCAGCAAGTTGTTGAAGTCATGGGCCACACCGCCGGTGAGCTGGCCGATGGCTTCGAGCTTTTGCGACTGACGCAGGGCCGCTTCGGCAACCAGCAGACGCGCGCTGCGCTCCTGTACCCGCTCCTCCAGGGTCAGGTTCAAGTGCTCCAGTGCGGCCAGCCCCTCACGCACAGCAGCATCGGCCCGGGCACGCTCAATATGGGCCCAGGAACGCTCGGCCACCTCACCCAGCAAAGCCAGCTCGTAAGGTGACCAGGTACGTGGCGCCTTGTCGTGAATGGCCATCAGGGCCGTCAGCTTGCCGCCCTTGATCAGCGGCAGGCACAGGGCGGAGACAATCCCGAACGCACGGAAAGTGGCTGCAACCCCGGGGGCCAGATCACTTGCAATATCATTGATCACCAGCGGCTGGCCGGCGCGAAGGCTGGCCAGCGGCCCCTCCCCGAAATCACCCAGGCGGTATTGACCGAACAGGCTGGTAGCGTCTTCGACGAGCCAGTTGTCACGAATGAAAAAGCCGTCTTCATCGTCCTCCATGTCCGCATAGGCGCAATGGGTAACCTTCAGATACCCGGCCAGTGTGCCCATGGTGGCCTGCATGATTTCCCGGGGGTCGCTGGTCTCGGACACGGCACTGCCGATGGCATCCAGCACCGCCAGGCGCTGGGTCATAAGAACCGTGACTGTGGTTTCAGTCACCGTGTTGAGCATCCCCACCACCTGGCCGAACTGATCGCGGATCGGGCTGTAGCAGAAGGTGAAGTACGCCAGCTCGGGCCGGACGCTGCGCTGAATCACCAGGGGAAAGTTTTCGATATAGGTGGCCTGCCCGGCAAATGCGTCATCGGCGATGCCACTGATTTCGCTCCAGGCCTCTTTCCAGACATCACTGAAGGGCCGCCCCAAGGCTTCAGGCTTGGTCCCGAGAATGGGCACAAACCCATCGTTGTAGAGGGTGATTAAATCCTCTCCCCAGACAATCGACTGCGGAAAGTGCGAGGCCAGCACCAACGCCACGGTGGTTTTCAATACATCCGGCCACCCATCGAGGGGGCCAAGAGAGGTACTGGCCCAGTCATGATTTCTGATCTTTTGGGCCATTACACCGTCGTGCTGGAGCCAGTCAGCCATTGCGCTCTAATCCTGTTTACCACTGGTTGCCGGAAAGGCACCGCCAATTATGGGGCAGGCCATCAGGCCAGTAGACATATTTTGAAAATACTTGGTTCCACCCTGCACACCTAATGAATGCGCCGCGTCCCTGCCTGTCCGGCTCCGGGCGAACGGGCGCCATGACTTTACCGCTGTCACCGCATCGGCCGCACAGCTACCATCCCCGCCGCGCAGGTCTGATGAGGCGCGAACACACAACCTGAATCAGGAGGGAGTAAACGGTGAAAATTGCACTTGTACTGCTGTTGAGCGCGCTGTCCATGCCGGCTTTTGCCGCCAACATCGGTGATCACCTGACACCCTGGACTCTGCAAGACCAGCATGATCAACCCTATACCCTGGATGCCCAGACCCGCGTGCTCCTGGTGGCGCGTAACATGGACGGTTCCAAGCTGGTGAAAGCCGCGCTGGAAAACCAGCCAAAGGGCTACCTGCAAGCCCGCGATGTTGCCTTCCTTGCAGATGTACAACGCATGCCATCGTTGATCGGCAAATTCATCGCCATCCCGGCCATGCGTGACTACAACTACCGCGTGATACTGGATCGCGATGGCAGTATTGCCGCCAACTACCCTGGCGCCGAAGACAAGGTGCTCTGGATGCAACTGGACAACGGCACCCTGGTCGCACAGCAGGAGTTTGCCGATGCCGATGCGCTGCGCGCAGCCCTGGAACAACTGCCGGCCCGTTGAAGGGGCTAATCGGCCCCCTGGCGATAGGCGTCGACGCTGAGCCCGAAGCGCTTGATCTTGTTGTACAGGCCTGCGCGGGACACCTGTAACTGCTGCGCGGCCAGGCGGATATTGCCTTTTGTATCTCGCAGCGCCGCGCAGATCGCATTCGCTTCCACAGCCCCCAAACCCGGCCCGGCGCCAGGCTCGGGCACATCTTCCAGCGCGACCCGCGGTTGCCCCTGAACGATGTCCAGTGGCAGGTCGCCCACCTCGATCTGCGCGGTTGCGGCCAGATTGGTGGCGCGTTCGATCACGTTTTCCAGCTCCCGGACATTTCCCGGCCAGCTATGGGCCGTCAACATGGCCAGAGCCTGCGGGGATATGCCCAGCACCGCCTTGCGCAGTGAACGGGCGCAACGGCCGAGGAAATGCCGGGCCAGCAGCGCAATGTCTTCACGGCGCATGCGCAATGGCGGAACCGTCAGGTTAAGCACATTCAGGCGGTAATACAGATCCTCGCGAAAAGCTCCATCAGCCACGGCCTGACTCAGGTTGCGGTGGGTGGCGGCAATAATCCGCACATCCACCCGTTGCGACTTCTTGGCCCCCACCCGCGTCACCTCACCCTCCTGCAGCACCCGCAACAGGCTGACCTGGGCATCGAAGGACATATCGCCGATTTCATCCAGAAAAATGGTGCCGCCATCGGCCAGTTCGAACTTCCCCGCCGAGCCTCCACGCGCCGAGCCGGTAAAGGCCCCTTCGACATGACCGAAGAGTTCGCTTTGCACCAGATCACGGGGGATGGCACCGCAATTGACCGCCACGAAGGCGCCACTGGCCCGCTCGCTGGCATTGTGGATAGCCTGGGCGAAGAGTTCTTTGCCGGTACCGCTTTCGCCCAGAATCAGCGTGGTTGAATCGCTGCGACTGGCAATCCGCCCCAGATGCAAAGCATCTTCAATAGCCCGGGACTGCCCCTCAATGGTGTCAAAGGTATAGGTCGCCTGGGTGCCGATGATGCGCCGGGTGATTTCACGAATTCGCCGGTGCTCGCGCAGCGACACAATGCGTCCGCCCTGCTCCAGGGAACACACCGAGACCAGACAGGCCAGGTGGCTGCGATCAGGCAGTACAAAGGTGCAATCCAGATCGCGCAGACTTTCTCCTGAGTGGAGCAAAATCTCATCCGTCAGCTCGCTTTGCCCCAGCTGGCGGAACGGGCAACCCAGCACATCCAGCCCGACGCGGAACAATTGCCGGCCATAGCGGTTGATGGCCTTGATCCGGCCTTGACCGTCCAGCACCACCAGCCCCTCGTTGAGTACCTCGAGCACCGCCTGTTGCTGCTCCAGCAGTTCCTGCAGCGCCAACTGCCGCGATACCGCCTCGGCCGCCGCCTGCACCGTGCCCAGGGTGTGAAAGTGGAACCACCCCGGCTCGGCCGTCAGGGTCAGCATGCCCCGGGTCTTGCCCTGGGCATCGCGGATCGGTGCCGCAGCGCAGTGCATGCGGCGCTGGCGCAAAGCCGTGGCAAAATTTTCTTCAGCCAGTACATACACCGGACGGTCCTCGGCGATGGCCAGCCCGGTGCAGTTGGTGCCCTGCACCGTCTCCAGCAGGCGACTGCCGACCGGCGTCAGGTCCAGGCCACAAAAGTGCAAGGTCACGCCCTCGGCATCGGTGAGATTGATGTGCCCGCGGGGGTTGTAGGCCAGCAACCCGGTCATGACCTGTGCTGCGCCGGCAATCAGATGGCGATTGATTTCCAGCCTGGCGGCCAGCATCTGCGGGTCGACAAAACGGTAGGCGCAATCCTGCGGATCTATCCCGCAAGTCAGGCTGCGCTGCCACGAGTCCCAAATCACCTGCCTTACCCCGGCCGGCCGCGTTGCGCTACCACTGAGGCAATCCTGCCAGGCCTGCTGCACCTCAACGATGGGCCCCTCCCCCAGTGAGGCAGGCCCCAGGGCGGTAATGTAATTGAGGTCTTCGGAACTAAACGCCATCAGTTGATCAACCGTCATGTGCGGTCGCTTCCATGTCCATGTTTTAGACATGTCAGCATAGACATGTCTGAAATATGGACATGACTGCTTAAGCATTTAATTTTAAATCGTTATTTTTCAATGACTTGAACATTGGCACAGGCTTTGCTCCTGGGTCTGGTGAGCACCTGCGCTTCCAGCTGCTCAGCCAACCGCGAACAACAATAAAAGGAGTCATTACATGAGCACGCTTAAAACTATCCGCCTGGGCCTCATCGGTGCCGGGCGCATGGGCAGTTTTCATGGTCAGACGGCTGCCCTGCATATTCCGGGCGCAAGTCTGGTTGCCATCGCCGACCCGACCCCGGGCCAGGCTGCGCGACTGGCCGAGACACTGGGGGTACAACGGGGCTACAGCGATCCGCAGCAACTGCTGGATGATCCGCAAGTCGACGCCATCCTGATTGCCGCCCCCGCCCGCAGCCACGCCGAACTGGTGATCAGCGCCGCCGAGGCCGGCAAAAGCATTTTTTGCGAAAAACCCATGGCCATCACCCTGGAGGAAGCCGACCGTGCCATCGCCGCTGCCGCCAGGGCCAACGTGACCTTGCAGGTGGGTTTCAACCGCCGTTTTGTCCGGGGCTTTCGTGATGCCCACCTGGATGTACTCGCCGGCCGCATCGGCACTGTGCAATTGCTGCGTTCGCTGACCCGGGACCCCGGCCTGAGCAACCCGGCCGGGGTGCCCCAGTGGACGATATTCCTGGAAACCCTGATTCATGACTTCGACACCCTGCGCTACTTGAACCCCGGTGCCGAAGCGGTCGAAGTCTTCGTGATGGCCGACGCGCTGGTCGCGCCCGCCTACAAAAGCAAGGGCCTGCTGGACACCGCAGTGGTGACGATCCGCTTCGACAACGGTGCGATCGCCACCGCCGAGGCCAACTTCCAGGCCGTGTATGGTTATGACGTGCGCGGCGAGGTCTTCGGCAGTGGCGGCATGCTGACCATGGGCAGCATCGCCCGATCGGACAAGGTCGGCTACCTGGGCGACGGGATCCAGATAGAGACCCGGCGCCTCGACACTGAGCTGTTGCGCGATGCCTATATTGCCGAGCTCAATCATTTCGTCGACTGCGTTCGCACGGGCAGCAAACCACTGGCCAGCGGCGAAGACGCC
The DNA here is from genome assembly GCF_022496645.1 of Pseudomonas sp. TMW22089. NCBI lineage: Bacteria > Pseudomonadati > Pseudomonadota > Gammaproteobacteria > Pseudomonadales > Pseudomonadaceae > Pseudomonas > Pseudomonas sp. TMW22089. The sequence continues at coordinate 73,942 of NZ_SCFG01000017.1, read as the reverse complement.
CGCGCCGCGCTGGCCATTGCCCGCGCCTGTATCGAGTCAGTGCAACAGGCCGGACCTGTCCGCCTTTAAGGAGCAACAGCATGGGTTTTATTCCGTTCAAACTGGCGGTGAGTGCCGAAATGGTGTTTCTCGACCTGCCGTTCACCGAACGCGTCAAACGTATTCATGCCCAGGGCTTGAGCGTTGAAATCTGGGACTGGACCAACAAGGACATCGCCGCCCTGATTGCCACCGGCGCCGACTTCACCTCCATGACCGGCTACATCTCGGGCACCCTGACTGAACCCGAAGGCATTCGCCAGTTGCTCGACAGCGCCCGGGAATCACTGGCCGTGGCCGCGCAGCTGAACTGCCCGAGCCTCAACCTGCACGGCACCGGCCTGGGCGACCAGGGCTTGCCGGTCAAGCCGGTCAGCCATACCACTGGCCGCATGTGGCTGAGTGCCTGCAAGACCCTGGAGCAAATTGCCAGGCTGGGGGAAGCGGCCGGCAAGGTGTTCTTGCTGGAAAACCTCAACACACAGGTGGACCACCCCGGCACCCCGTTCGCCCGCGCCGAGGACACCCTGGCGTTGATCGAAGCCGTTGCCAGCCCGCACCTCAAACTGAATCTGGACCTTTACCATGCACAGATCGGCGAAGGAAACCTCATCGAGCTGATCCAGCGCGCGGGGCCGGCCATTGGCGAAATCCAGGTGGCGGATGTTCCGGGGCGCAAGGAACCCGGAACCGGCGAGATCCATTACCCGGCCATCGCCAGAGCCTTGCACGGCATCGGCTACAGCGGCGTGGTGGGACTGGAAGGCTGGGCCTCGGGCGACAGTGAGCTGGCCCTTGAGCGCTTCCGGCAAGCGTTCACCCTGCCCCGCCCGTAGTCGCTGACGAGGAACGAGGCTGCAAGCCGTTGCAATCGATGGATTCAATTACGGCTGCGGCGCCCCCGATCGCAGCCTCACGACTCGTCAACGATTACAGGTTTCAACGTAAAGGCCTGTTCATAACAACAAAAGGAAAACCCCCATGCGCTGCCGCTCTCTTTTTCTTGCCCCGCTGCTATTGCTCGCCAGCTCACTGGCGCTTGCCGATTACCGTATCGGCGTGAGCATCGCCAAGGTCGACGATAACTTCATGACCTATATCCGCAGCGGCCTGCAAGACGCCGCCAGGCGGGAAAACATCCAGATCCAGTTCGTCGACGCCCAGGGCGATGTGGTACGCCAGCTCAATCAGGTGCAGGACTTTCTCAGTCAGCAGGTGGATGCGGTGATAGTGCTGCCGGCCGACACCGGCGGTACCGCACGCATGACCCGGGCGGCCGTCGAAGCGAAGATTCCACTGGTGTATGTCAACCGCCACCCCGACACCAGGGAGCTGCCCGCAGGCGTGGTCACAGTGGCCTCCAATGACATCGAGGCCGGCCAGCTACAGATGCGTTTTCTGGCCGAGAAGCTCGGCGGCAAAGGCAATGTGGTCATCATCAAGGGCGATCTGGCGCAGAACGCCACCCATGATCGTACCGAAGGGGTCAAGCAGGTGCTCAAGGATTATCCCGGGATCAGGATCGTCGAGGAACAAAGTGGCGAATGGACCCGCAACAAAGGGATGGATCTGACCAGTAACTGGTTGCTGGCGGGCATCCCGTTCGATGCCATCATCGCCAACAATGACGAAATGGCCATTGGCGCCGCCATGGCGTTGCAGCAGGCCGGCAAGACCAAGGGCGAGATCCCGGTGGTCGGCATCGACGGCCTGCCCGACGGCCTCGCGGCGATCAAGCGCGGCCAGCTCGCAGCCTCCGTATTCCAGGACCCCAAAGCCCAGTCAAGCAAGGCCGTGGATGTCGCCCTGAAGCTGATCAAGGGCGAGCCCGTCGAGCCTGAAATCTGGGTGCCCTTCAAGCTGATCACCCCGGATCAGGTGGCGCTGTTTGAACAGAACTTCAACTAGGGGGCGCTCTCAATTGTCCGGAAACGGCAGGCTTTGCAGCCATTCACTGAAGGCAATCAGTGACGGCAGGTTCTGGTACCGGTTGGCATAGGCCAGGTAGTAGCTCCTGCCGCTTTCCAGGGGCTCGAACAGTGTCACCAGGGTGCCCGCCCTGATTTCGTCCTGCACCAGCACCCTTGGCACCAGGCCAATACCGATGCCTGCCACTACCGCCTGAATCAGATGCCCCGTCAGCTCGAAACCCGGCCCCGGACGCATCGCCCGATGATCCAGGCCGTGGCGCTCAAACCAGTCCGACCAGGCGTTGGGCCGTGACACCACACTGAGCAGCGAATGACTGGCAGCAAGGTCTGCCGGACTCATCCCGGCGTATTCAGGCAGCGCGGCAGGACTGGCCACCACCACCAGTGTTTCAGTCAGCAGCTTGTGCGAGATAAAGCCCGGCCACGGCCCTGCGCCCGCCACGATGATCGCGTTCATCTCGCCCGCAGCGCTGGCCAGGTCGGCGTGCATGATGCGCGAATGGATATGCACCACGATCTCGGGGTGCCGGGTGTAGAAGTCATTCATGCGCGGCAGCAACCACTTCGAACCGAACGTGGGCAGAACCGCCAGGTGCAGTGTCCCGCCCCGGGAGCTGAAGGCAATGGTCTGCAGCGTCGCGCTACGGATTCGCCCCAGCGCCGCTGCCAGCTCATGTTGATACAGGGCTCCGGCAGCCGTCAGCTCGATACGCCGCCCTTCGCGATGGAACAGCTCGACCCCGAGTAAAGCCTCCAGTGCCTGCACCTGGCGGCTGACAGCACTTTGGGTCAGTGACAGTTCATCCGCTGCCTTGGTGAAACTGCAATGCCTGGCCGCCGCTTCGAAAGCCACCAGTACCGACATCGAGGGGGTGAGGCGCCTCGGATTCATTCATAAACCTCATGCAAATGCTGCGTGTTTTACGTTTGTCTGCCCAGGTCGTAGCCCTGACAATGGGGTCATACCCAATTTCGCTCTAAGCCCGACTGACAAACGAGCATACGTTAAGCGAATACAGAAACGAATTCACTCAGCAGGAAACGCCGTCAATGATCGCCCGCCTCGCCCCCACGAACAGCCCGCAAGACATCTACCAGGCTTTTGTGCAGCAACTGAAAAACGAAGGGTTCGAAGGCGAGATCGCCAGCGATCATGGTTCACGCACGGTGCTGGCCACCGACAATTCAATCTATCAACGTCTGCCCCGGGTCGCCGTGTTTCCAAAGCATGACGCTGACGTCGGACGAGTGGCCAGACTCGCAGCCCAGCCCCAGTTCCGCTCGGTGGTACTGACGGCCCGCGGAGGCGGCACCGGCACCAACGGCCAGTCCCTCACCGACGGCGTGATTGTCGACCTCTCAAGGCACATGAACCGGATTCTCGAGATCAACGTTGAGGAGCGCTGGGTGCGGGTACAAAGCGGCGTGGTCAAAGATCAGCTGAACGCTGCGCTAAAGCCCCACGGCCTGTTCTTTGCCCCCGAGCTGTCCACCTCGAACCGGGCCACCATTGGCGGAATGATCAATACCGATGCCAGCGGCCAGGGCAGCTGCACCTATGGCAAAACCCGCGACCACGTATTGGCGCTGTCCACCATCCTGCTGGGCGGCAACAGGCTCGACAGCCAGGCCGTGGAGGCCGGCCATGCCCGGCAGCAAGCCAGCCGCCAGGACATGATCGGCGAGGTCTATCGCTGCACCCAGGAGATTGCCGACAACCAGCAACAGCTGATCCAGGACATCTTTCCCAAGCTCAATCGCTGCCTCACCGGCTACGACCTGGCCCACCTGCGCGAACCCGATGGCCGCTTCAATCTCAACAGCGTGCTGTGCGGTTCCGAGGGCAGCCTGGGGTTCATTGTCGAGGCCCGGCTCAATGTGCTGCCGATCCCCCGCCATAGCATTCTGGTCAACGTGGGCTACGCCGGTTTCATGGACGCGTTGCGCGATGCCAAGGCACTGATGGCGCTCAAGCCGCTGTCGATCGAGACCGTGGATTCAAAAGTACTGATGCTCGCGATGCAGGACATCGTCTGGCACGGCGTGGCTGAATATTTCCCCCAGGACCCCGCCCGCCCCACCCTGGGCATCAACCTGATCGAATTCAGCGACGATGACCTGCAGCGCCTGGAGCAGCGCGTGCATGACTTCACCCGGCACCTGAAGTCCGACACCAGCGTCAGCCGTCTGGGCCATACCCTGGCCGTCGGCAGCGAGGCGGTGAAGCGTGTCTACAGCATGCGCAAACGCTCAGTGGGGCTACTGGGCAATGTCCAGGGCGAAGCCAGGCCCCAGCCATTTGTCGAAGACACCGCCGTGCCACCGGAGAATCTGGCGGACTACATCGCCGAGTTTCGCGACCTGCTCGATAGCCACGGCCTCGAATACGGGATGTTCGGTCATGTGGATGCCGGCGTCCTGCACGTCAGGCCGATCCTTGATATGAAAGACCCGCAGCAGGCGGCACTGATCCGCCCGCTTTCGGACGCCGTCGCGGCACTGACGAAAAAGTACGGTGGCCTGCTGTGGGGCGAACACGGCAAAGGCCTGCGCTCTGAATATGTGCCTGAGTTTTTTGCCGGGCTTTACCCCTCGCTCCAGGCCATCAAGGCAGTATTTGACCCGTTCAACCAGTTGAACCCGGGGAAAATTGCCACACCGGCGACGCTGGCTGCAGCCGCATTGACCCGGGTCGACGAAGTCCCGTTGCGCGGCGACCTCGATCGCCAGATAGATCAACGGGTGTGGCAAAGCTATCAGACCGCCGTTCAGTGCAATGGCAATGGCGCCTGCTACAACTTCGATCCCGATGACGCCATGTGCCCATCCTGGAAAGCCACCCGCAACCGCATCCACTCACCCAAGGGCCGCGCCTCCCTGATACGCGAATGGTTGCGCCTGCAAGGGGCCCAGGGCGTGGACGTGCTGGGCAATCAAGCGCCAGCTTCGACCCTCGGGCACTGGCTTGGCAAAGCCCGCAACACCCTCGCCCGACAATTGGGGCAAAAGGATTTCTCCCACGAAGTCTACGAGGCCATGAGCGGTTGCCTGGCCTGTAAATCCTGCGCCGGACAGTGCCCGGTCAAGGTCAATGTCCCGGACTTCAGGGCACGCTTTCTTGAGCTTTATCACAGTCGTTACCTGCGCCCGCTCAAGGATTACGTGGTCGGCTCACTGGAGTTCAGCATTCCCGTTATTGCCCGCTTCCCGAGACTGTACAACGCCCTGCTGGGCGCCAGGCCGGTCAAGTGGATGCTTGAACATGGGGTCGGCATGGTCGATAGCCCGCTGCTGAGTCTGATGAACTTCGAGCAGCTGTGCGCCACATGGAAGGTGCAGACGGCGACGGTCAAAACCCTGTCCCGACTGACCCCGCAGCAGCGCAAGCGCAGCGTCATCCTGGTGCAGGATGCATTCACCCGCTACTTCGAGACGCCGCTGGCCGCACAGTGGATAGAGCTGATCGCGCGGCTTGGCTATCAGGTCTACCTCGCGCCGTTCTCGGCCAATGGCAAACCCCTTCAGGTGCAAGGCTTGCTGGGCGCCTTCAAGAAAGCCGCAACCCACAATGCCCGGGGCCTGCTGGCCCTGCAAAACTGCGGCGTGCCGCTGGTGGGACTGGACCCGGCGATGACCCTGGTCTACCGCCAGGAATATGCCAAGACCCTGGATCACGGCACGGTGCCCCAGGTTGCCCTGGCGCAGGAGTGGCTGGTGAGCGCCATGCCGATCCAGCCACCGGCCGCCCCGCAAAAGGTCTTTCACTTCTTGCCCCATTGCACAGAGCGCACCAATGAGCCCGCGAGCATTGATCTGTGGCAAAAGGTATTCGCAGGATGGGGGCTGAGCCTCAAGGTTTTGCCCAGCGGTTGCTGTGGCATGTCCGGCACTTACGGCCATGAAACACGCAACGTCAAAACTTCGCAGATCATCTACTCGCAATCGTGGCAGCCACTGGTAGAGCAGCATCACGGCGACGGTACGCTACTGGCGGACGGGTATTCCTGCAGAAGCCAGGTCAAGCGCCAGGACGGCAAAGAATTGCTGCATCCCCTGCAGGCGCTGCTTGGGCATTTGCGTGAGGGCGATCAACCCCCCCGGTAATCGCCGGCCGGCGATGATCGACGATAAAACCCGTGACTGCTGTTGGACGCGGCGTTTTTCAGATCATCGCCAGGCAGGCCCGCTTCGACCCGGGCCCGGGCAAAAAATCACGGGCAAAAAAAAGCCGCTATCGCTAGCGGCTTTTTTACTATCTGGCTCCACGACCTGGACTCGAACCAGGGACCCAATGATTAACAGTCATTTGCTCTACCAACTGAGCTATCGCGGAATGGCGTCTATCTTACTGATATAAAAAGAGAAGTCAACACTTTCGATGACTTCTCAGGGATTATTCAGATGACCTGAACAATCGCATCGGTAACCGCTTCAATGTTGCGCTGATTCAAAGAAGCGACGCAGATACGGCCGGTGTCGAGGGCATAGATACCGAACTCGGTACGCAGACGCGCCACTTGCTCAACGGTCAGGCCGGAGTACGAGAACATGCCACGCTGACGCGCAACAAAGCTGAAATCGCGCCCCGGAGCCTTCTTCGACAGCAGCTCTACCATTTGCAGACGCATGCCGCGAATGCGCAGGCGCATTTCAGCCAGCTCTTCTTCCCACATTGCACGCAGCTCAGGGCTGTTGAGCACCGCTGCGGCGATGGTTGCACCGTGGGTCGGCGGGTTGGAGTAGTTGGTGCGGATCACACGCTTGACCTGGGACAGAACCCGGGCGCTCTCATCCTTCGACTGGGTGATGACCGACAATGCACCCACGCGCTCGCCGTACAGCGAGAACGACTTGGAGAACGAGCTGGAAACGAAGAAGCTCAGGCCCGACTCGGCGAACAGGCGCACTGCTGCGGCGTCTTCGTCAATGCCGTCGCCAAAACCCTGGTAGGCCATGTCCAGGAACGGGATCAGGCCTTTGGCCTTGACCACGTCCAGCACGTTCTGCCAGTCGGCCGCCGTCAGATCGACGCCGGTCGGGTTGTGGCAGCACGCGTGCAGCACAACCACGGAGCCAGTCGGCAAGGCGTTGAGGTCTTCGAGCATGCCGGCACGGTTTACGTCATGGCTGGCAGCGTCGTAGTAGCGATAGTTCTGCACCGGGAAACCGGCAGCTTCGAACAATGCGCGATGGTTTTCCCAGCTTGGATCGCTGATGGCGACCACAGCACCCGGCTGCAGCTGCTTGATGAAGTCGGCACCGATTTTCAGTGCACCGGTGCCACCCACGGCCTGGGTGGTGATCACACGGCCAGCGGCCAGCAGCGGCGACTCGGCACCGAACAGCAGCTTTTGCACGGCTTGGTCGTAGGCGGCGATGCCATCGATCGGCAGGTAGCCACGGGATGCATGCTGAGCAACCCGGATCGTTTCGGCTTCGACAACGGCACGCAAGAGTGGAATTCGTCCCTCCTCGTTGCAGTAAACACCGACCCCCAGATTCACTTTGCTGGTACGAGTATCGGCGTTAAATGCTTCGTTGAGGCCCAGGATAGGATCGCGTGGTGCCATTTCGACAGCGGAGAACAGGCTCATTATTACGGCGGCTCTGAATGGGGAATGGAGGGGGTGACAACGCTCCAGCCGATTGCACTAGAGCGGTGCACAAACGGGGAGCAAGTATAAAGGCGATAGCGATTCGGGCAACAGGGGATTCCCGGTTTTGGCCAAGTATTTGCCTTTATTTTCGAGCCACTGGTCCAATTGCATGCTTTGCTCCGATGTCCATGTCAGAACGGCGCCTTGAAACAGTCAGTCACGACCTCCATATTTAGCCGTATCCTGTTTTCTCCTGCGGCTTGCGTCGCATGCAGTCTTTCTCGATCTACCAAGGTCCAAGCCTTTGATAGATGCGACCCAGAGGTCCGTTATGCCCGATTTCCAGCTAGTTACCCGCTTCGAGCCCGCAGGCGATCAACCCGAAGCCATTCGCCAGATGATCGAAGGCATCGAGGCCGGGCTGTCGCACCAGACCCTGCTCGGGGTAACGGGTTCGGGCAAGACCTTCAGCATCGCCAACGTGATCGCCCATGTGAATCGCCCGACCCTGGTGCTGGCCCCCAACAAAACCCTCGCGGCGCAGCTGTATGGCGAGTTCAAGTCGTTCTTCCCGAACAACGCGGTGGAATACTTCGTCTCGTACTACGACTACTACCAGCCCGAAGCCTACGTGCCCTCCTCCGATACCTTTATCGAGAAGGACGCCTCGATCAACGACCACATCGAGCAAATGCGCCTGTCTGCAACCAAGGCGTTGCTGGAGCGCAAGGACGCAATCATCGTCACCACGGTGTCGTGCATCTACGGCCTGGGCAGCCCGGAAACCTATTTGAAAATGGTCTTGCACGTCGATCGTGGCGACAAACTCGACCAGCGTGAACTGCTGCGCCGCCTGGCTGACCTGCAGTACACCCGCAACGACATGGACTTCGCCCGCTCGACGTTTCGGGTACGCGGCGATGTGATCGACATCTACCCGGCCGAATCCGACCTCGAAGCCGTGCGCATCGAACTGTTCGATGACGAAGTCGAAAGCATCAGCGCCTTTGACCCGCTGACCGGCGAAGTCATCCGCAAGATGCCGCGCTTTACCTTCTATCCGAAAAGCCACTACGTGACGCCCCGGGAAACCCTGCTGGACGCAGTCGAAGGGATCAAGGAAGAACTCAAGGAACGCCTGGAGTACCTGCGCGCCAACAATAAACTGGTGGAAGCCCAGCGTCTTGAACAACGCACCCGCTTCGATCTGGAAATGATCATGGAGCTGGGCTACTGCAACGGTATCGAAAACTACTCGCGCTACCTCTCCGGTCGCGAGTCCGGAGCGCCGCCGCCGACCCTGTTCGACTACCTGCCGGCCGACGCCTTGCTGGTGATCGACGAGTCCCACGTCAGCGTGCCGCAGGTGGGCGCCATGTACAAAGGCGACCGTTCGCGTAAAGAAACCCTGGTGGAGTACGGCTTTCGTTTGCCGTCGGCCCTGGATAACCGGCCGATGCGTTTTGACGAATGGGAACGCATCAGCCCGCAGACCATTTTCGTCTCGGCCACCCCCGGCAACTATGAGGCCGAGCATTCGGGCCGGGTCGTGGAACAGGTGGTGCGTCCGACCGGCCTGGTGGACCCGCAAATCGAAATCCGCCCGGCACTGACCCAGGTCGACGACCTGCTGTCCGAAATAGCCAAGCGCGTGGCGCTGGAAGAGCGGGTGCTGGTCACCACCCTGACCAAGCGCATGTCCGAAGACCTCACCGACTACCTGGCCGACCACGGCGTGCGCGTTCGCTACCTGCACTCGGACATCGACACCGTGGAGCGGGTCGAGATCATCCGCGACTTGCGCCTCGGGGTATTCGATGTGCTGGTGGGGATCAACCTGCTGCGTGAAGGCCTGGACATGCCCGAAGTGTCGCTGGTGGCGATTCTCGATGCCGACAAGGAAGGCTTCCTGCGTTCCGAGCGTTCATTGATCCAGACCATTGGCCGTGCCGCCCGTAACCTCAATGGCCGGGCGATCCTGTACGCCGACCGCATCACCGGTTCGATGGAACGGGCGATTGGCGAAACCGAGCGCCGTCGCGACAAACAGATCGCCTTTAACCTGGCCAACGGAATTACGCCCAAAGGCGTGTTCAAGGATGTCGCCGACATCATGGAAGGCGCAGTGGTGCCCGGCTCGCGCAGCAAGAAGCGCAAAGGCATGGCCAAGGCGGCCGAGGAAAACGCCAAGTACGAAAACGAACTGCGTTCGCCGAGCGAAATCAGCAAGCGCATCCGCCAGCTGGAAGAAAAAATGTACGCCCTGGCCCGCGACCTGGAGTTCGAGGCCGCGGCACAAATGCGCGACGAAATCGGCAAGCTCAGGGAGCGGTTGCTGCAGGTTTAATCCCCGCCCAACCCTGACCCTGACCTGTAGGAGCGAGCTTGCCTCGCGAGCTTTTGATCTTGAAAGAGCTCGCGAGACAAGCTCGCTCCTACAGGGTGTGATGTTTGCGGTGCCTCAGTCAGCCACCGCCGCCACCGCTTCTACCTCAAACAGCATCGCCTCCAGCGCCAGGCGCGGCACCGGAATCAAGGTGCAGGCCGGCGCCGGTAGCGCTCCCCAGACCCGCGCAATTTCCGCCCCCAGAATATGCAAGCGCTCCTGACTGTGATCAACGATCAGTACCGTCAGCTTGGCCACATCCTTGATCTGGGCATCGGCAGCGGCCAGGGCAATCTGCAGGTTGGCGAACGCCTGACGTACCTGCCCGGCGAAATCCGCCGCAAGCTCACTGTCGGCGTTCTCTCCCCCCTGACCCGCGGTGTAGACCAACCGCACATTCGGCGCCAGGCGGGCCACATGGGAATAGCCATTGCCCGAAGGGTCATACAGACCGGCAGGGTTCAGCAGTTGCACGGCGGGGTGAAGATTCTTGTCCATAAAAGTCGCACCTTGGGCAGTTGAATTTGCAAGCGCGCCATTCAACCATTGCCGCCCGTGCCTGTACCAGTGCCCTCGCGGCACAGGTCGCAAATATGTCAGGATGATGCGCAGCTGCGCGACACAGACCCGACACCCAAGGATGAACATGACCGCCATCAACACTCAGACGCCTTTTGTTCCAGGGCGCCTCGAACAAATGTCGACCCGCATCGCCTTTTTTATCGCCGGTTTCGGACTGGCCGCATGGGCGCCACTGGTGCCCTACGCCAAGGCCCGGGCCGGGCTCGATGAAGCCACCCTTGGCCTGTTGCTGCTATGCCTCGGTGCGGGCTCGATTCTGGCAATGCCCATCGCCGGCCTGCTGGCCACGCGCTTTGGCTGTCGCCGGGTGACGATTGGCGGCACCCTGCTGATTTGCCTGGCGCTGCCGCTCCTGGCCACCGCCAGCTCCATACCGCTGCTGATCGCCACATTGTTTGTATTCGGCGCAGGCCTGGGGGTCGTTGATTCCACCATCAACCTGCAAGCGGTGATCGTCGAGCGCGCCAGCGGCCGCAACATGATGTCGGGCTTCCACGGTCTGTTCAGTGTCGGCGGGATTGCCGGTGCGGCCGGTGTCAGCGCCCTTCTGGCGCTGGGGATGACGCCGCTGTGGGCAATTATGGTGGTGATTGTGCTGACCCTCGCCGCCTTGCTCAAGGCTGCGCCGCACCTGCTGTCTTACGGCAGTGAGAGCACCGGCCCGGCGTTTGCAGTGCCCCACGGCGTGGTGCTGTTTATCGGGCTGCTGTGTTTTACCGTGTTCCTGGCCGAAGGCGCGATGCTCGACTGGAGCGCGGTGTTCTTGACCACCGAGAAACAGATCGGCGAAGCCTATGCCGGGCTTGGCTATGCCGCCTTTGCCGTGACCATGACCGCTGGCCGCTTGACCGGCGACAGCATCGTCAGACATCTCGGGGCGCGCCGGGTGATAGTCCTGGGCGGTCTGTTCGCCGCAGCCGGGCTGGCCCTGGCAACCCTGGCGCCGGGCTGGGAACTGGCCCTGGCCGGCTATGCCCTGGTGGGTATCGGTTGTTCCAATATCGTGCCGGTGCTGTACACCGCGGTCGGCAAACAAACCGTAATGCCCGAGAACATTGCCGTACCGGCCATCACCACCCTGGGCTATGCGGGGATACTGGCGGGCCCGGCGGCCATCGGCTTTGTCGCCCATGCCAGCAGCCTGAGCATTGCCTTCCTGTTGATCGCCGCCATGCTGGTGGCCGTAGCCATCAGCGGACGGATCCTGAAGGTCTAAAAATAACCTCGCTCCTACAGGGGAAATCCCCGTGCATTGGCCGAAGGTCCAAAAATGGCCCCGCCCAGGTTGCCGGCTGGGCGGCCAGTGTCACTGCTGTCGTGGTGATGAAAATCAGGCTTGTCGACCTGAAACATCCACCACGATTTTCCCCAAATGGTTGCCTTGAGCAAGGGCCTTCAGCGCCTCTGTGGCCTGCTCAAAGCCATAGACGCTGTCAATTATCGGATGAAGCCTGGCTATGCCTGCAAAGGCATTGAGTGCTTCGAACATCTCTCTGGAGCCCACCATCATCCCTCGCAAAATCGCGCTCGTTTGTAAAAGGCTCAGGGCATTGATCGTTTCACCGGGAGGCACTCCAAGCAGACTGACAATACCCCCTGCGCGGGCACTTGCAATTGATTGAACGAGGCTTCCCGGCGCCCCCGTCTCAACAACATAGTCAGCGCCCATGCCGCCTGTAAGTCGCAGAACTTCCTTGCTCCACTGCGGCGTCGTACTCGTATTGATGGTCTCTATCGCACCTAACTTGCGAACTTGAACGAGTTTTGCTTCTTTCGACGATGTAGTGATAACCCGGGCACCTGCGGCAAGGGCTATCTGGGCCGCAAAGATTGAGACTCCACCAGTACCCAGGGTCAGTACCGTCTGGCCGGGTTGTAGCGCTTTGAGGCCATACAGCGCGTTCCACGCCGTCACACCTGCTACCGGCAAGGTTGATGCCTCGCGATATGACATGTGCTCAGGGATCGCCACAACGCCTTGTTGATCGAGAACGACGATCTCCGCCAGCATTCCATCGAGCGAGCCGCTGAGCATGTTGTCAAAGGCATCGTCTGGTTGTCGTCCGCCAAACCAGTTCTGTACAAAGATTCCAGCCACACGGTCGCCGACTTCCCAGCGCGTTACACCTTCTCCGATTGCGATGATTTCGCCCGCACCGTCAGAAGCCGCTATAGCCTGAGGGCTATGGACAGGGAGTCCGTAGCCCTTGCTTGCCAGCAGCACATCGCGAAAATTGAGTGACACCGCGTGTACTCGAATCGCAACCTGTCCACGACCAGGCTCGGGATCGGGACGCTCTACCAGCTTCCAGGTATCAAGACCGCTTTGATCGCCAATTTCATAAGCTCGCATTTTTGAATCTCCCAACAATCAATCATCAATCGAAGGAGAGTCTACCCGCCCCGGGGTAGAATTTATGGCTCAACACATTTGATCCAATGGTGAGGAAAATTCAACATGAAAGCGAAGATGAGCGAGCTGTCTGCTTTCGTTGCTGTCGCCACACACCTCAGCTTTCAAAAGGCAGCAATTGAGCGCGGAGTCACACGTTCGGCGATAAGCCATGCAGTCAAAACCCTGGAGCAACATCTAGGCGTCAGACTGCTCAACCGCAACACCAAAGCTGTGACCTTGACCGAACCGGGTGAGGAATTACTGCAACGCCTCAAGCCTGCTTTCGATGAGGTTGCCAGTGCACTGGACGATCTTAATAAATTTCGCGGTACGCCCTCTGGCACGGTCAAGCTAACGGTGCCCCGGGCCGTAGCGCACCTGATTCTTGGTGGGGTCCTGGCCAAGCTCTTGCGTGAGAACCCCGGCCTTTGTGTTGATGTATCGTGCGACGACAGTCTGGTTGACATCGTGGCAGGAGGTTTTGACGCGGGCATCCGATTTGGCAGGAGCTTGAGGCCTGACATGATCGCCATACCCTTGAAGCAAAACCTCGAATTTGTGGTTGTTGGCTCGCCGGAATATTTTCAAGGACATGACGTACCGAAAACGCCGGAAGACCTCTTGGCTCACAGTTGCATTCGCTACCGCCTCGCCAGTGGTGTGGTTTTTCCGTGGGAGTTTGCCAAGGGGAAAGAACAGGTAAGCGTCGAAACCAACGGCAGGCTGACGCTGGACGACCAGCGAATGATGATCGAGTCTGCCCTGGCGGGATCAGGATTGGCCCTGGTTTTTTCAGACCTTGTAAAAGCTGAAATTGAGAGCGGCCAGCTTGTCCGATGCTTGAAAGGGTGGACATGCTCAATTGGTGATCTTTACGTTTATTACAGCAATCGACGTCACGTCCCCGCAGCGTTGAGGGCACTGATCAACGCCCTGAAGCAATAGTAAGCATGGGGCATAAATAGCCCCGCATTCCGTAGGAGCGAGCTTGCTCGCGAGCCTTTCAAGATCAAAAGATCGCGAGACAAGCTCGCTCCTACAGAGACGGGCGGGTTTCAGAAGCCCACGCTTGCCTGGACGAAGAAGGTGCGGGGTTCTCCGAGGTAGATCCCGGAGTTGTTGTCGCTGGAACGGGTGAAGTACTGCTGGTTGAACAGGTTCTTGATCCCCGCGCCCACTTTCAGGTTCGAAGCCTCAGGCCCGAAGTCGTAGCCCACACGGGTGCTCCAGGTCGCATACCCCGGAATGTCTCCGTATTGACCGTCCGCGGTCGGGTCGGTGATGTAGGTGCCGCCGGTACCCGGCGCATGCTGTTTGGACTGGGCAAACATGTCGAGGTTGTAGGTCCAGCGGTTGACCGCATAACGCGCCCCCAGGTTGGCCACCTGACGCGAATACAGCGGCAGGTCGCGGCCCTTGAAGTTCATGATGTCACCCTCGGCCACCGCCTTGGTGTAGGTGAACCCCGCATTGACCGACAGCCCGTCAAGACGGGCATCCAGCGCCGCCATGTCGTAGTGGATCGAGGTCTCGATACCCTGGTGCCTGGTGGCTCCGAGGTTGGTCCAGCCCACATCGTTGCTGATGTATTGCAGCTCATCGGCAAAGTCGATGTAGAACAGTGTCACTTCACCGCCCCACACCCCATTGTCATAGCGCGTCCCCAGTTCATAGGTCTTGGCTTTTTCCGGACGCAAACCTGCCGCCGTCTGGTCCCCCGTGCCACCCTGCCCCAGCTGGAAGTACTGCAGGCTGCCAAACGAAGTCTCGTAGTTGGCAAACAGCTTCCACGCGTCCGAGAGGTGGTACATCACGCTCAGGGCCGGCAGCGCTTCGCTACTGTCGATGCTGCGGTTTTTCTCCGGCACCGGCACACCCTTGCCATCCAGCACCGGGCGGTCGTGCCAGTTGGTGCTGATGCGCTCGAAACGGATCCCCGGGGTGACCGTCCAGTTACCGACATCGATCTTGTCATCGATATAGAAGGCGTTGGCCTCCGTGCCCCCGGTTCGGTCCTGATACACATGACCGTCGCCTTTGGGCCCCGGTACCGGCACGTTATCCACCAGTTCCAGCATGCTCGCCTGCTCGTGCATCGCTTCCTTGAGGTAGCGATAACCGACCCCGACCTCCTGGGTCACCGGCCCCAGCGTGAAGACATGGGACACCCGCGGCTCGATGCCGAAGGTGTGATAGTTACGCGGGTAGGCCGACAGGGTTTGCAGGTTGCGCGCGGCAATATTGCTGCCACGGAAACTGTCGGTGTAATAGGTCAGGACTTCAAACTGGGTCTGGTCGTCGATCTGGCGCAGGTACTTGAAGGACACGTCCTTGCGCCGTCCGCTGAAGTTGTCGTAGTCGCGCACCGACTGGTACGGATCGGCGTCGAACTGCGCCTGGGTCAGGCCCCCGGGCATGTCCGCCGTGGCGTCGTAATAATGGAAGTTGAGGCTGAAATCATCCTGATCGGTGGGCGCCCAGTGGGTCTTGAGCAACACGTCAGTGATGTCGTTGTCATTGTTGCGTGCCCGATAGCCATCACCCTTGACCCCGGAGTACAGCAGCGCCGCCCCGATACCATTGTCGGCGGTACCGCCCAAAAAGGCCGACTCCATGTGCTTCCAGCCACCACGCTCGGAGGTCTCCAGGGTGGTGCCGACTTCACCGGCAAAGGTTTCGGGAATCGCCCGGGTCACAAAGTTGATCACCCCGCCCACGTTCTGTGGTCCGTAACGCACCGAGCCGGCACCGCGCACCACGTCGATGCTGTCCAGGTTGCCCGAGGAAATCGGCGCCATTGCCAACTGTGGCTGGCCATAAGGGGCGAAGGCCGCGGGCACTCCGTCAATCAACACCGTGGAGCGCGGCGACAGGCGCGAGGTCAGGCCACGCACCCCCACGTTCAGGGAAATATCACTGCCACCGGTACCATTGGGCGCCTGTACCTGGACCCCGGGGATCTTCTTCAGCACGTCGCTGACATTCATCGCGCCCTGCTCGACCATCGCTTCGCGGCGCACCACGGTACGGGCGCCGGGATGGTTCTGCACCACCGCCGCATTGGCATCACCCAGCCAGTCGCCCACCACTTTCACATCCACCGGGCCCAGTTCCAGCGGGCCGGAAGCCGCTGAAGCACTGACCGCAGGTGCTGCCTGCAGGATCACCGCATCGCCGTTCAATTCGTAGCTCAGGCCGCTGCCCTGGAGCAATGCGTGCAATGCCTGCTCCGGCGACAAGTTGCCATCGACCGCCGGGGCCTGTTTGCCGGCCACCAGCTGCGGGCTGAAGAACACCTGCAATGAAGTCTGGCGGGCCAGCTGGCTCAGCGCTGCGCCCAAAGGCTGGGCCTGAATATGGATGGCACTGGAGGCAGGCTCACCGGCAAACGCAGCCGGCAACCCCGCACTGACGGCCAGGGCCAGTGCCAGCGGCAACCAGCGGCCTGGTTTAATCGAAAAAGAGCAGCTCAAAGGTGTTTCAAGCGCAGAAAGTCGCCCACGGAGATTGTTATTTTTCACGTCGAGTCTTGCCCTGTAGATCGCACTTGAGTGCGACTGTTAATGCAAACCAGTTGCAGTTGATCTAGAAGACGAAGAACTCGGAAAAAACCTGAATCCAGCAGCCAATTATTATCGGGCCACTATTTCCTGACTGCCGTCCGCACGGGTGTTAATGGCCACCGGCAAGATTCGCGGCAAGGCCTTGAGCAAGGCATCGGTGTCAGCGGTTTTGAACACGCTGGTCAGCCGGAGCCGGGCCACGGCCGGATCGGTCACGTGCAACGGCTGCTGACGATAGCGCGAGACCTCGGCGGCCACTTGCGCCAGGCTTGCATCATTGAACTGCAGTTGCCCCGTGCGCCACGCCGTCAGCGCCCGGGTATCCACCGCCAGCGGTGCGTCTACCTGCCCCTGTGCATCGACCCGGGTGCCAAGCCCCGCGGTCAGGCTGACCGCGCCCGAGGCATCGCTGCCCTGCACCCGGACATGCCCCGACTCCACCGCAACCCGGGCCTGATCACCGTCGCGACGGACATCAAAGCGGGTGCCGGTAACCGTCACCTGCCCGGCACCGGCGCGCACCACAAAGGGTCGGGACGTATCATGGGCAACGCTGAACATCACCTCGCCCTGCTCGAGCTCGACCCTGCGCTGCTGCCCCTCAAAGCTGACCTTGACCCGGCTGCGACTGTTGAGCTCGATCGATGAGCCGTCGGGCAACTGCACTTCACGGTATTCGCCCGCCAGTGTGGAAAATTCGCCGTGATAGGCACCCGGCTCCTGCCATTGCAGGCTTAAACCGGCCCCCAGCGCCAGCAACAGGCTGGCGGCCAGCCCCCAGGCCATGACCGAACGGCGTTTGGGCGCTCTGTCCGGCAGTTCACACAGCGCCTGCAAGCGGGCTTCTGGCAGCAGATCGGTGGCCGACCACAGGCTTGCCAGCCATTGGTACTCAGCCTCATGGCTGGCATCCCGGGTGCGCCAGGCCTCGAATTCGGCCTGTTCGGCAGGGCTCAGGGACTGTGCCTGCACCCGCGCAAACCAGGTCGCGGCGGCATCGCGCACGCTCGCGCTGTCACCCGTACAGTCACGGCTATCCATCATCCTGTCCTTATCTGATGTCGTCACGGCGCCTCCACCCGCTCACGCAGATGGCGCAGCGTGCGGATCATATACTTTTCCACCATGTTCCTGGACAGCCCCAGGCGCTCGGCAATCTCGGCCTGGGTCAGGCCTTCGATCTTTTGCCAGACAAACACCTTGCGGCAATTGAGCGGCAGTTCCTGCAAGGCTCTTTCAACCGCCTCGGCCAACTGGTAAGCGCGCATGTACTGCTCCGGATCGCCCGTTTCGCACGAGCTTGGGGGAACGGCAGCCTGCTCCTTGGCATCGCGTAACTCTTCCCGGCGAAAACCGTCGACCGCGATATTGCGCGCGGTCTGATGCAAATAGGCACGGGGCTGCTCGACCGCATCCGGGCCGGATTCGAACACCCGGACAAAAGTGTCATGAGCCAGATCCTGCGCCTGCTGACGATTGCGCAGACGGCGGGTCCAGGTCCCGATCAACTCATCGTAATATTCAAGAAAACCCGCCCGGCGGGGCGCTTTACGAGTCATCGCTCTGGACTACAAAGGTGGGGGCGCGAATAGTAATGCTTCCTATTAATGCAGGCAATGACTTGCCCATGGCGCTGCCGCCCCCGCCTGCCCGACAACCGTCACCGGCAGCGGTTTGCGCCACACAATCTTTGATAATGGTTCTTATTTGCTCTAGATTAGGCTCCTTTTGCCCCAGGACCCTCCCATGTTCGAGTTGCAGGCCGTCTCTTTCGACATTCCCGAGCGCACCCTCCTGTACCCGCTGGACCTGACCCTGGCCCATGGCCAGATCATCGGCCTGATCGGGCATAACGGCTCGGGGAAATCGACCCTCATCAAGTTGCTGGCCCGCCAGCAAGTCGCGAGCCAGGGCACAGTGAAACTCGATGGCGTGCCGTTGCCGGCCTGGAAAAACCGCGAATTCGCCCGCCAGGTGGCCTACTTGCCGCAACAACTGCCGGCCGCCGACGGCCTCACCGTGCGCGAACTGGTGCGCTTTGGCCGCTATCCCTGGCATGGCGCACTGGGACGCATGAGCGAGGAGGATCACGCCCAGGTCGAACAGGCCATGGCACTGACCCACACCGGCGCCTATGCCGAGCGCCTGGTGGACAACCTCTCCGGCGGCGAACGCCAGCGGGTCTGGCTGGCCATGTTGCTGGCACAGAACAGCCGCTACCTGCTGCTCGACGAGCCGACCTCGGCACTGGACATCGCACATCAGGTAGAGGTGCTGGGGCTGATTCGCGAACTGAGCCACAAACTGGATCTGGGGGTGGTGGTGGTGCTGCATGAAATCAACATGGCGGCGCGCTACTGCGACCACCTGGTGGCGTTGCACAGCGGCCGTTTACTGATCCAGGGGCCACCGGCAGAGCTGATGAACAGTGCCGTGCTGGAATCCATCTACGGCATCCGTATGGGCGTCATGCCCCACCCCCACGACGGCTCGGCAATCAGTTTTCATTACTGAACCGGTGGCGGATTTTTATCCCGCCCGCACGCAAGAAGGCTTGCCGGACGGCTTGACCTTCAACGGGCAGTTGCCGCACAGCTCGAGTTCCGGCAGCAGGTAGCGCACGCAGCAGACCTTGCGCTCGCGGCGCATGGTCGGCTGGCCCTGTTCGTCGGTGACCGGCAGGTACTGCACCGGCTGGAACAGCGGGTTGCGGCTGCCATCGGGGCGGACCCGGGTTTCCAGCAGCGCACGCCCCGCAGCCAGGCGTTCGGCGGGCATGCCGGCCCTGGCCATCAGGTTGAGCAGATTTTCGAAGTAGTTGCCGGCATTGCTCCACAGCACCTTGGGTGAAACCTTGACCTGGCTGGCCATGGCCTGGAACAGCGGCTGCAAATGGTCGTCCAGCAAGCCCGCGAACAGCTCGAACGGATCACTCACCTGGGGCGCGAACGGCTCGCCCTTGCCCGACAGGCGAAAGCCCTGGGGCAGATGCCCCTCGTCCAGCAGCACGGCGGTGTCGGCGAGAGCCAGCGGCAGGCGCCAGCGCAGCAATAACGTGGCGCCCATCACCGGCGGCAACAGCTTGACGATGTAGTGCTTGGCCCACAAAGACGCCAGGGCCCGCCGGTCGTCGCCGTTATAGCGCTGAGCAAAACCGCCCAGCACGTCGCTGAAGGCCGCAGGCGCCAGGAGCGCGTCACAGGGAATGGCCGGACGAGGATCGTCGGCCAGCACCAGCACCTCCCGGTAGGCTTCAAAATCACCGCGAAACAGCGGTGCAAGCACGTCGATCATCAGCCCCTGGCACCCTGTTCAAAAAGGTAAATGAGAAACAGCATCATTCACCCAGCATACCCGAACCGCCGCCGGGATTCAGCCATCAGGCCGAAACGCTGTGCAGGGCCCGTGCTTCCTGGCCCGAACGGGGCTGGCGAATGCCATCCAGACGTTGCTCCAGGGCGGCGGCAATTTCCCCCGAACGGGCCGGCAGCACGGACAACAGGGTGTCGCTCAGGCCATGGGAATGCTGGCTGAAACCCTGGATAAACACCGGGGTTTCCAGTTCCGGGCTTGCCAGCAGTTGATAGTCGCGATCGACCCGAAAATCGTCCAGATAGTCCTTGAGCGGAGCCAGCAGCTCGCGATGGGAGCGACGTTCGTAGCCGGTCGCCAGGATCACCGCATCGTAACGCCGCGCCTCGCTGCTGCCGGTGGCCAGATCCCGCAGTTGCAACTGCACGCGGCCATCCACATCAATGGCGCTTTCGATCATGCGCCGGCAGAGGAAGGCGTGGCGCTCGCTGCCGCTGACTTTCTGGCGATAGAGAATGGCGTAGATGCGCTCGATCAGGTCCAGGTCCACCACCGAATAGTTGGTGTTGTGGTATTCGCGGATCAGCCGCTCGCGCTCGGTTTCCGGCTGATTGAACACCAGGTCGGTGTAATCGGGGCCGAAGATCTCGTTGACGAACGGGCTGTCGTCGGCGGGCTTGAGCACGGCCGCGCGCAGGATCATGTCGACCTGCACGTTCGGGTAGTTGTCACTGAGGTCGATAAAGGCCTCTGCGGCGCTCTGCCCGGCACCCACCACGGCAATCCGCATTGACTCGCCACGGTTGCACGCCTGGGTGGCCATGGCCGACAGGTAGCGCGCATGGTGAAACACCCGGGGGTCGTCCTTGAACCCGGCAAAGGCCGGGGGAATCTTCGGCGTACCGCCGGTGCTGACGATCACCGAGCGGGTCTGGCGGCTCACTTCACGGCCTTGCTGGTTCTGGCTGATCACATTCAGCCGCTGCACCCGGCCGTCCGCTTCCACCACCGGCTCGACGCGCAGCACTTGCTCGCCATAGCGGCTCTGCCCGGCGAACTGCACGGCGACCCAGCGCAGATAGTCGTTGTACTCCATGCGGCACGGATAAAAGGTGCCCAGGTTGATGAAGTCCACCAGTCGGCCATGGGCCTTGAGGTAGTTGACGAACGAGAAGCGGCTCGACGGGTTGCGCAGGGTCACCAGGTCCTTGAGGAACGAAATCTGCAGTTCGCTCTGGGCCACCAGGGTATTGCCATGCCAGTTGTAGTCGGGCTGGCGCTCCAGGAACAGTGCGTCGAATGCCTTGCCG
Source organism: Pseudomonas sp. TMW22089 (assembly GCF_022496645.1). Lineage (NCBI taxonomy): Bacteria > Pseudomonadati > Pseudomonadota > Gammaproteobacteria > Pseudomonadales > Pseudomonadaceae > Pseudomonas > Pseudomonas sp. TMW22089. The sequence goes on along the minus strand of NZ_SCFG01000017.1, from coordinate 52,827 downwards.
CACTGCTCCGCGCGCTCTTGCAGGGCAATGGCCAGGGCCAGGTTGGAAGGGCCGAAGCCGATGCCGATCAGGTCGTGGGTGGCCGTCGGGTTGAAGTGCTGGGTCATGGGACCGATTCCTTCCTGTAGAGAGTGAGAGAGCGGTGGCCGGACCCGGGTCCGGCCGCTGGAGAATGTGTCTTTAGAAGACGCTTGCGGCCTCGGCGAATTTAACCCCCTCTGCCTGGCCATTGAGCTCAAGAGCCGCCAGAGCCCGGGCAAAATCGGCCATGAAGACCGGGTGACGGATGATGTCCAGATGGTGCGCATCGGCCACACAGCTGTGCTCGATCACCTCCACCAGCGCGCTCCAGTCCCGCAGGCGCTCGCTGCGGGTCAGGGAATCGGCGGCCTGCCAGACATGGGCCGCCACCGGCAACGGCGCGTGCACATGGCGGGCAGCTTTCAAGCGTTTGTCGAGCAAGGCCCATTGTTCGAATTCCCGGGACAGCAAGTCCGGTCCGTCGCTGGGCAATTGCCCGTCGTGGGCCAGCACATGCTCGGTCAGGGCATCACGCTCGCGCTCGTCCATCAGCGCGAACAATTGCCGCCACTGTCTGGCCATGGCCGAGCGTGCCAGCCAGCTTTCCAGCAACGGTTGTGCCCGGGCATGTGCGCCCTCGTCGAGGGCCTGGCGCGGGTGAAACAGCACCGACTCAAATACATCCACCAGGCCAAGGAACTCGACCTGCGCCCGTCCTTGCAGCAGGCGCGCGGTTTCCAGCGCCAGCTCGCCCCCGGACGACCAGCCGAGCAAGGCGCAGCGCCCGCCCTTGACCGTGCGCGCGATGTAGTCGGCGTACTCCCGGGCCAGCGCGGGCAGATCATAGCCACGCCAGCGTTGCTCGGTGTAGACGTGACTGACGAATCCATACACCGGCCGTGAGCCGCCCAGGGCATCCACCAGCGGCTTGAATTCACTGCTGTTGACGATCAGCCCCGGCAGGCAGAACAGCGGCACTCCACGCCCCGAACGCGACAGGAACACCACCTCCGGGTCGTTCACCGGCGGTGGCGCCAGATGTTCGGCCAGCGCCGCCAGGCTCGGGGCATTGAGCAAGTCGGCCAGGGTCAGCTTGCGCTCACCCTGCAGGCCTTGCTTGCGGATGCGCGCCAGTAACTTGAGGCTCAGCAGCGAGTCGCCCCCCAGTTCGGTAAAGGAGGCGTCGCGGCAAATAACCGCCTGCCCCAGCAAATCGCTCCACAGCTGCGCCAGCGCCTCTTCCACCGCACCGCGCGGGCCCTCGCCCAGGGGCCGGACCGTTTGCGCCAGGGTCAGGGCGTGCCGGTCAAGCTTGCCGTTGGCAGTCAGCGGCAGCTGCTCCAGCACTGTCCAATGGGACGGCACCAGGGCGTCCGGCAATTGCCTGGCCAGGGACTCGCGCAGGGCTTGCACAGCGATGCCCGGCTCCAGCACCAGACAGGCATGCAGTTGATCGCCGCCCTCTTCCCCGGGCATGGCGATCACGGCCGCATCCCGCACCCCGGCCAGACGCCGCAGCGCGGCACTGACTTCGCCGGGCTCGACCCGATAACCACGGATTTTCACCTGGTCATCGCTGCGGCCCAGGTATTCCAGGCTGCCGTCATCCAGCCGGCGTACCCGGTCACCACTGCGATACAGGCGTGTACCGGGTGCGCCGAACGGGTCCGGCACATAGCGCTCGGCAGTCAGCCCCGGGCGGCCCGCGTAGCCCTGGGTAACACCCGGGCCGCCCAGGTACAGTTCACCGCTCACCCCTCGCCCCACCGGGTTCAGATAAGCATCCAGTACCCGGGCCACAACGGCGGCCAGCGGAGTGCCGACGGGCAAGGTGCGGGCGCGCAGCGGGTCGGCAGCGGCGGCGTCCTGGCACAGCGCCCCCACAGTCGTCTCGGTGGGGCCGTAGTGGTTGAACACCCGCAACTGCGGGGCCAGCTGGCGAATCTGCTGCAGCAGCCCCCAGGACGTGGCTTCGCCGCCGAGGATCAAGCTGTGCCGCGGCAGCACCCGGGCCGGATCGCGGGCGTTGAGCAAGGCCTGCAAATGACTGGGGGTGATTTTCAGCACGTCGGCTCCCTGTTCGCTTTGCCAGTGGGCAAAGGCATCGGGGTCGAAGGCCTGATCATCGTCGGCCAGGTGCAGCACCCCGCCCTGGCTCAGGGCGCTGAACAGCACCGTGTGCCCGAGGTCGGCGGCCACCGTCGAGACCATGGCGAAGCTGCTGCGGGCCGGCAATTGCAGGCGCTGGCTGAGCCCCGCGACATAGGCGGCCAGGTTGCCGCGACTGGCGACCACGGCCTTGGGCGTGCCACTGGAACCTGAGGTGTAGATCAGATAAGCGGGCAACTGCGGCACCCGGGCTGGCCAGGCCCTCAGCGCCGTGGGCAGGGTCAAATCCGCCTCCAGCGCCAGCCAGTCCAGACCCGGCACCCCGGGATCGGCACCCAGCACCAGACACGCCCCGCTGTCGGCCAGGACTGCCGAACGGCGTTCGGCCGGCCAGCGCGGGTCCACGGGCACATAGGCGGCGCCACACTTGAGGGTAGCCAGAATGCCGGTCACCAGCCCCGCTGTACGTCCGGTCAACAAGGCCACCCGGTCACCGGGACCTACGCCCCGGGCCAGCAGCTGTTGGCCAAGGGCCTCGGCGGCGCGGTCAATATGCCCGCGGCTGAAAGTCAGACCGTTGCAGGTCACGGCTGCGGCGTCAGGGCTGAGCAGATGCTGGCGCTGCCAGGCATCAAGCACATCCTCAGTGGCGATTGCCGGTGCATCGGCGCGGTATTCAGGCTTGACGGCAAGTTCCAGCAAGGGTTGCTCCGGCGCCAGACTCACGGCTTCGGCCAGCACTCGCAGCTCATCCGCCAGGGCTTCGATGCGCCCGGCATCGAACAGGTCGCAGGCATAGGCGATCAGCACTTCGATGCCATCGGCGCGGTCTGTGAAGTCCACACTCAGGTCGAAATGCACTTCCCCCGCCACCAGCCCGTCCAGCCCCATGGACAGATCGGCGAAGCGCTGCGGGCGGCTGGCCGACTGCTCGGTGCACTTGACCTGGAACAGCGGGTGAGTGCCCGCCTCGCGGGGTGGCGCCAGCGCTTGCAAGAGCTGGTCGAACGGCAGTTGGGAATGTTCCTGGGCCTGGAGCAAGGTGCCGCGCACCTGATGCAGCAGCGCAGTAAAACTGCAGCGCTCATCGACCCGGTTGCTCAACACGCTGAGGGTGGTGAAGTAGCCCACCACCCGTTGGGTTTCAGCCCGCGAGCGGTTGGCCAGCGGCGAACCGATGCGCACGCTGTCGGCGCCGCTGTGGCGGGCGAGCAACAGGTTGAGCAGCGCCAGCATGGCCATGAAGGTGGTGGCGCCGCCGGCCTTGGCCAGGTTGCGCAAGCGTTGGCTGGTATCGCCGGGCAATTGCACGCGCACACTGGCACCGCGTGACTCGCGAACAGCGCTGCGGGGGCGGTCCAGCGCCAGCGCCAGGGGCGTGTGATCGTCCCCCAGTTGTTTGCGCCAATAATCCAGTTGCCGGGTTTGCTCCCCCGCATCCAGCCAGCGTTGTTGCCAGCCGGCGTAATCGGCGTATTGCACGGTCAGCGCCGGCCATTGCGCGGCCTGCCCCTGACAGCGCGCGGCATAGGCCGTGGCCAGATCTTCGATGATCAGGCCGATGGACCAGCCATCGGCAAGGATGTGATGCAGCACGATCACCAGCCGGTGCTGCTGGGCATCAAGGCGATGCAGTTCCAGTCGCAGCGCCGGTTCGGCCAGCAGGTCAAACGCCTGGCACGTCAGCGCCTGGGCCCTTTGCCGCGATGCGCCCTCGTCCAGTTCCAGGCAGGCCAGTGGCTGGAATTGCTGCGGGTTGACCCGTTGCTGCGGCTCGCCGTCGGCGTCCTGGGTAAAGGAGGTACGCAGCGCTTCGTGACGGGCGCGCAAGTCGTTGCAAGCCTGTTCCAGGGCCTCGACATTCAGCAGCCCCCCCAGACGCAGGCCCCCCGCCAGGTTATAGGCCGGGCTGTCCGGCTCGCGCTGCCAGGCAATCCACAGGCCGCGCTGGGCGGCGGACAGAGGTGAGGCATCCGGCCGGGGCAGCGCGACCATCGGCAGGTCGGTAAAGCGGATGCCGTTTTCCTCGAGCCTGGCGAGAAAAGCCTGGCGCCGCTCGGGGGACAGTTCGGCGAAACGCCGGGCGATTTGGTGCGGATCAATACTCATCTCAAACCTCGATTTCATCCAGCCAGCGGGCCATGTCATCCAGGCGCTCGCGATGCTCGACCGCCGCAGCGAACAAATCGCCCGGCAGTTGTAGGGCCAACTTCTGCACGGTGACGTGATCGAAGAAGGCGTTGATCGGCAGGTGACAACCGTGGCGCTGCTGCAGTTGGGCTCGCACTTGCATGACACTCAGGGAGTGCCCGCCCAGTTCGAAGAAACTGTCGGTGACGCCGATCTGCTCCAGCCCCAGTACTTCGAGCCAGATGGCCACCAGCGCCCGTTCGGCATCGCTGCCCGGCGCTACATGGCCGCTGCTCGCGCCCTGCCCTTCGGGTTGCGGCAACTGCTTGCGATCCAGCTTGCCGTTGGCCGACAGCGGCATCGCCGGCAATTGCAGCAGGCGCCACGGCACCATGTATTCAGGAACGTGCTGCCCCAGATGAAATTTAAGCGCCGCTTCGTCGATCTCAGTGCCGACCCAGTAACCGAGCAGTTGATTGTCCCGGGCTATCACCACGCATTCGTGCACCGCGGCATGGGCCAGCAACACTGCTTCGATCTCTCCCAGCTCGATTCGCTGGCCGCGCAACTTGACCTGATGATCGAGACGGCCCAGATAGTCGATGGCACCGTCGGCGCGCCAGCGCGCCAGATCGCCACTGCGGTACATGCGCTCGCCGGGAGCACCGTAGGGGTTGGCGACAAAGCGTTCCCCGGTCAACCCGGGACGACCCAGATAACCCCGGGCCAGATTGACCCCGGCGATGTACAACTCGCCGGCCACCCCCACCGGCACAGGATTCAAATCGGCATCGAGAATATGGATTTGCGTATTGGCGATCGGGCGCCCGATCGGCACGCTGTTGCCGTCCTCGCGGCAGGCCCATGACGTGACGTCAATGGCCGCTTCGGTCGGGCCATAGAGGTTGTGCAACTGGCTGGCAGTTTGCCCCAGCACCTGACGCTGCAACTCGGCCGGCAAGGCTTCACCGCTGCAAATAATCCGCTTCAGTGAGGTGCAAAGGGGCAGTTCTCCGGCAGACACAAAGGCCTGCAACATCGACGGCACGAAGTGCAGCGTGGTGATGCCGTGCTCGACGATCAATTCGCGCAATATCTGCGGATCACGGTGGGCACCGGGGGGTGCCATCACCAGGGCCGCGCCGCTGAGCAGCGGCCAGAAGAACTCCCAGACCGAGACGTCGAAGCTGTAGGGGGTTTTTTGCAGCACCCGGTCGCCGGGGTTCAGGCCGTATTCGGCCTGCATCCATTGCAAACGATTGAGCAGCCCGGCATGACGATTGCCGACGGCCTTGGGCTTGCCGGTGGAACCCGAGGTATACAGGCAGTACACCAGGTTTTCCGGGCCGATATCGACCTTGGGTGCAGTCTGCGGCTGAGTCGCCAGCGCCAGGTTTTCCAGTGCATGCATCGGTACCCCGGCAGCGCCGGACCAACTGTCCAGCAGGTGCGCCTGGGTCAGCAACAACGGGCTGCCACTGTCGGTCAGCATCCCTTGCAACCGCTCTCGCGGGTGGTCCGGGTCCAGCGGCAGATACGCGCCACCGGCCTTGATCACCCCCAGCAGTGCCACCACCAGCTCCACCGAGCGTTCGGCACACACCGCCACCGGTACATCCGGGCCTACGCCCTGAGTTTGCAGCCAGTGGGCCAGTTGATTGGCCCGGGCATCCAGTTCGCCATAGCTCAGTTGCATGTTTCCATACACCAGCGCCAAGGCATCGGGGGTGGCGCGCACCTGTTCGCCAATCATCGCCGCCAGGTGCGGATGCTCGGGGTAGCGGTTGGCGGTGGCATTCCACGTCTGAATCTGGCGGGTCTCGCCCGGGCTCAGCAATGTCAGGCTGGCCAGGGCCCGGGTGCTGTCTTCGAACTGTTGCAGCAAACCGCCAAGGTGCTCGCTGAAGCGCACCACGTCGGCTTCGGCAAAGGCGTCCCGGCGATAGCTGAATTCGATCTGCAACTGCGCACCGGCATGGATCACCAGGGTCAGCGGGTAGTGCGTGGTTTCGTGGCGCTGCAGCGGCGAGAAAGCCAGACCGCTGGCTTCGCCAAGGGCCTGTTCCACCGGATAGTTTTCGAACACCAGCAAGGTGTCGAACAGGGCCTGCCCGCCCTGCCCGGCCCAGCCCTGAATCTCGAACAGGGGCGTGTGTTCATGCTCGCGCAACGCGCTGTTGAAGGCCTGCAACTGGCGCAGCCAATCCCCGAGGGGCTGTTGCGCCGGCGGCGTCTGGATCACCGGCAAGGTGTTGATGAACAGCCCCAGGGTACGTTCGGCATCCACCAGTTGCGCCGGGCGCCCGGCCACCGTGGCGCCAAACGCCACCGTGGCCTGGCCGCTGTAGCGTTGCAGCAACAGGCTCCAGGCACCTTGCACCAGTGTGTTGAGGGTCACCCGCTCGCGACGGGCGATGGCCACCAGCCGCGCGGTCTGCTGCGTATCGCACTGCCAGTGGTGCTGGCGGTGACCACTGCCCATGGCTACACCCTCGACGCTATTGGCCAGCAGGGTCGGCGCGTCCAGCCCGGCCAGACGCTCACGCCAGAAGGCCTGACGCTGGGCCGGGTGACGCTGTTGCAGCCACTGCAGGTAATCGACGAAACGCCCCGCCACTTCGGCGGGCGGTGTGCCCCGGTAGTGCTGCAAGACCTCGGCGATCAGCCGCGACGAGCTCCAGCCATCGAGCAACAGGTGATGGCTGCTGAGGATCAATTGGTAGCGCTCATCCTCCAGGCGCACCAACAACACCCGCAGCAAGGGCGCCCGGGCGAGGTCGAAACCGTCCTCGCGCTCTTCCCGGGCCAGATCCTCCACCGCCGTGACCCGGTCGCTGCGCTCGCGCCAGTCGAGCAGGCGCACCGGCGACGGCACGCTGCGGCGCACGGCCTGCAATGGCTGGTCCAGTCCTTCCCAGAGGAACCCGGTACGCAATACGTCATGCCGGGCCACGGTGCTGTCCCAGGCCTGGGCGAAGCGCGTGGCGTCGAGGCCGTCAATGGCCAGGCTCAACTGGTTGAGGTAATGACTTTCGCCGGGGGCCTGCAAGGCGTGGAACAACATGCCCTGCTGCAAGGGCGACAGCGGATAGAGCAACTCGGTATCGGCGGGCAGTTGCAGGCGCTCCAGGGCCTCCTGATCCAGCGCCGCCAGCGGGAAGTCCGACGGCGTGAAGCGTTGCGCGTCGGGGCTCAGGCAATGTTCGATCAAGCCTTGCAACTCATCTCGGCAAGCAGCGGCCAGACCCTCGACCCAGGCCCTGGACAGCCGCGCGCCACTGTATTGCCAGTTCATCTGCAATTCACCCTGGCGCACCTGGGCATTGATGATCAATTCGTTGCCCAACGGTGCATCGGCCGCCTGATCGTCACCGCCGCGCTCGGCAGCGATGCTGAACAAGGCCTGGTGATCCAGGCCGCGATCGGTCTGGCCCAGGTAGTTGAAGGTGATCGACGGTTGCGCGGCATCAGCCAGCTCGGCGCGCACCCCGGGCTCGCCGAGATAGCGCAGCAAGCCGTAGCCCATGCCCTGGTCGGGCACCTGGCGCAGTTGTTCCTTGATCCCGCGAATCGCCACCCCCGCAGCCACGCCCGGGTCGGTTTGCAGACGCACCGGATACAGGCTGGTGAACCAGCCCACGCTGCGGCTCAGGTCCACATCGCTACAGCCCGCCGGCACTTCGCGGCCATGGCCCTCGAGGCCGACCAGCAGGCTTTCGCCACCGGTTTCGCGCAGCACCACCCGGGTCAGAGCGGTGAGCAGCAGTTCATCGACGCGACTGCGATAGGCCAGCGGTGCGCGGGTCAGCAACTGCCGGGTCAACGACTGGTCAAGCCGCACCTGGCACTCGCGCACCTGATCGCGGCGGCGACTGCCCGCCGGGTCCAGCAAGGGCAGACTGACCGCCCCCGGGGCCAGGGTGGCGCGCCAGAAGTCCAGCTCGGCCAGACGTGCTGGTACCTCGGCCTGCAGCACTTCGCCCCAGCGCTGGAAAGCACTGCTTTTGTTGCCAAGATCCAGCGCCTGGCCGGCCTGCAGCTGGCCATAAGCGCGCTGCAAGTCTTCCAGCAGAATGCGCCAGGACACGCCGTCCACCACCAGGTGATGGGCGGCCAGCAACAGCCGCTGGCCATCCCCGGTGTCCAGTAACAGACCGCGCAACAGCGGGCCTTCACTCAGGTTCAAGCCGGCCTGAACGATGCTGCAAACGCTGGCCAGTTGCGCCGGGGCGCTGACCCGTACCTGTTCAAGGGGTACCGCCGCCGTGTCGGCGTGACTTTGCTGCCACACCCCCTGGGCGTCCCGGGTAAAGCGCAGGCGCAAGGCATCGTGCTGGGCCAGCAGCGCTTGCAGGGCGCGCTCCAGCAGCAGCGGGTCGAGGTTTTCCCGCGGTTGCAGCAATACCGACTGGTTCCAGTGCTGGCGAACCGTGATCGGGCTGTCGAAGAACCAGGCCTGGATCGGCGTCAGGGCCGCCGGCCCGGTCACCGGGCCCTGGACCCGGGCCACACTTGGCGCAACCCTGGCCACCTGGGCCAGAGCACGAATGGTCTGTTGCTCGAAAACATCCTTGGGGGTCAACAGCACCCCGGCCTGACGGGCACGCCCCACCAGTTGCAGGGAAACAATGGAGTCGCCGCCCAATTCAAAAAAGTTGTCGCTGGCGCCGACCCGCGCCGTACCCAGCAACTGCTGCCAGATCCCGGCCAGCACGGTTTCCACTCCGCCCAGGGGGGCGACGAATTCGCCGTCCTGCACCTGCCAGTCCGGGGTCGGCAAGGCCGACCGGTCGAGCTTGCCGTTCGGCGTCACCGGCAACTGCTCCAGCCAGATCAGCCGGGCCGGAATCATGTAGTCCGGCAAATGCCCGACCAGGGCCTGCTTGACCCGCGCTTCCAGGCCCGGCTCGGCGGCCGGGCTGCTGGCCACGCCATAGGCGACCAGTCGCGGGCCGGTGGGTGAAGGCAAGGCCAGCACCACGCACGTCTGCACCTGCGGGTGTTGCTGGATATGCGCCTCGACCTCCCCGGGTTCGATGCGATAACCACGGATCTTGATTTGCTGATCGATGCGGCCGACGTATTCGATCACCCCGTCGACGCCCCACAACACCCGGTCACCGGTGCGGTACATGCGCTCCCCCGGTGCGCCGAACGGGTCAGGCACGAAGCGCTCGGCGCTCATGGCCGGGTGGCGGTGATATTCCCGGGCCAGACCGCTGCCGCCCAGGTACAGCTCGCCACTGACCCCGGCCGGCACCGGCTGCAGGCGCGCGTCGAGAATGTAGGCACGCCGGTCGCCGACAGGACGGCCGATGGGTGCGTAGGCCGACAGGCAGGCCTGACTGGCCGGCACCTTCCACACCAGGGGGGTGACCACGGTTTCAGTGGGGCCATAGCCATTGATCAGGGTTCGCGGCGCCAGGGTCTGGCGGATCAGCTCGAAATTGGCCTGGGGCATGGCTTCACCGCCGAAGGAGTACAGGTCCAGCGCCGGGGCACGGCCCCGGGCCCGGGCTTCGGCGGCCAGTTGGGTCAGATACACCGGCGGGAAGCCGGCGTTGGTGACCTGCTGCTCTTCCAGGGTCTGCAGGGTGCGCGCCGCAGACCACAGTTCTTCGTCGCGCAGCACCAGGCTGGCACCGCAGGTCAGTGCAGTCAGCCAGCGCTCATGGGCACCGTCGAAAGCAAAGGAGATAAAGTGGAACTCCCGGGATTCGGCGCTCATGTCGTACAGCGGCGCAGTGGCATCACAGTGCATGGCCAACGGGCCATGGGCCACGGCCACGCCTTTGGGCGTGCCGCTGGAGCCGGAGGTGTAGATCAGGTACGCGAGATTCTGGGCATGCACCAGAACCCCGGGCGCCTGATCGCTGTAGTTGTCCAGATCCAGCCGGTCGAGGTCGAGCATGGCCAGACCCGGGGTTTGCGGCAGGCGATCCAGGGCCATCCCCTCGGTGAGCAACAGGCTCATGCCGCTGTCGGCCAGGACGAAGCCCAGACGTTCGCGCGGGTAATCCAGAGCCAGGGGGACGAAAGCCGCACCGGCCTTGGCCACTGCCAGCAACGCCACCAGCAGGCGGTTGGAACGCTGCAAAGCGACCCCGACCCGAACCTCGGGTCCGATACCACGGGCGATCAAGGCATGGGCCAGGCGGTTGGCCTGTGCCTCCAGTTCGCCACGGCTCAACTGCTGCCCCTCGCAAATCAGCGCAATGCGTTGCGGATCGGCCGCGGCATGGGCGGCGATACGCTGCTGGACACTGGCGAAGGCCGGGACCGCGTAGTCCGAGCGGCTCCAGGCCATGAGTTGAGCCTGTTCGCCCGCGCTCAGCGGGCTGAGTGCGGCCAACGGCTGCAGCGCATCGGCACACAGGCCAAGCAACAGCTGCTGCAGGTGTCCGGCCAGGGCCTCGACCCGCTCCGGGGCGAACGCATCACGGCGGTAGCCAAAGGTGATGTCCAGGGTCTCGCCGGCGAAGATCGCCAGGGACAACGGATAGTGGGTGGCTTCAAGGGTGCTGGAGGCTTCGATACGCACGCCGCTGCGCTGGCGCATGGCGTGATCGACCGGGTAGTTCTCGAACACCAGCAGGCTGTCGAACAGGCTTTGGCCGCTGAGCCCCGCCCAGCGCTGGATATCGGCCAGCGGAGTGTGCTCGAACTCGCCGGCATCGGCACTGCTGGCCTGCAGCTCGCGCAACCAGTCGCCCACCGGCTGTGCCGGAGCACCGCCAGCGATCACCGGCACGGTATTGATAAACAGGCCGACCACCGCTTCGGCATCATCCAGGGCCGCAGGACGGCCCGAGACCGTGGTGCCGAACACCACCCGGGACTGGCCGGTGTAGGTTTGCAGCAGCAGAATCCATGCGCCCTGCACCAGGGTATTGAGGGTCACCCGCTGGCGCCGGGCAAACTGGCGCAGGCGCTGGCTGTCTGGCGCCGACAGACCGCCACGGATCACCCCGTGACCGAGGGCCTGAGCAAGGTCCCGGGTGTCCCGGGGCGGCAGGCTCTGGGCCAGCAAAGTCGGGCCATCCAGGGTTGCCAGACGCCCTTGCCACCAGGCCTCGGCCGCCTGTTCATCCTGGGAGCCGAGCCAGGCGATGTAGTCGCGATACTGGCTGCGGGGTGCTCGCGGCCGTTCACCGGCGTAATGTTGCAGCACTTCGCCGATCAGTCGCGCGCTGCTCCAGCCGTCCAGCAGGATGTGGTGGAAGGTCCAGATCATCCGGCAGCGAGTGGCGTCCAGACGTAGCAACTGCACCCGTTGCAGCGGCAAGCGGTCCAGCTCGAAACCTTCGGCGCGTTCGCGGCGGGCCCAATCATCCAGCTCTTGCTGGCTGAGCCCACGGGCGTCGTGCAATTGCGCTACGGCCGGGCCACGGCGCAATACAGCTTGCAACGGCGTATCGAGCCCGCTTTCCCAGAGGAACAGGCTGCGCAAGGTCGCGTGTTGCTCAACCGTGGTTTCCCAGGCCTGCAGGAAGCGTTGCAGGTCGAGGCCTTCGAGCACCACGTCGATCTGGTTGACGTAGGCCGACCGGGCATCCCCTTGCAGGCTGTGGAACAGCAGCCCCTGTTGCAGCGGCGACAGCGGGTACAGGTCCTCGACATCGCGGGCCGCCAGGGGCAAAGCGTCGAGCCGGGCCTGGCTCAAGCCCGCCAGCGGCACATCGGCCGGGGTCAGCGCGGCGTTTTCCGGGATCAGGCAATAGGCGCCAAGCAAGCTCAGCTCGGCGCGCAGGTCGTCCAGCAGGGCTTCCAGCTGCGCAGCGCTGTAGTGCCGGGCATCGGCGCGGCCGTCGAATTGCAACTGGCCTTCCACCAGGCGGGCGTTGAGGGTCAAGGCATGGCTCAGCGGTGCAGCATCGTCGCGCTGGCGGCCCTGGGGTTCGCCGGCCAGGGCAAACAGGCGCTGGCCATCGAGGCTGGTGTCGTACTGCCCCAGGTAGTTGAACATCACCTGTGGCCGTGGCTGTGCCTCAAGCAATGCCCGGGCAGACGCCGGGCCGAGATAGCGTAACGCGCCGTAGCCGATGCCCTTGTTCGGCACCTGACGCAGTTGTTCCTTGATCGCCTTGATCGCCGAGCCCAGATCCCCCGGGCCCGGGCTCAGACGCACCGGGTACAGGCTGGTGAACCAGCCGACGCTGCGCTCGATATCCAGGCCTTCGCCGAAGGGTGCGGGCAACGCATCGCGGCCATGGCCTTCGAGCTCGACGCTCAGGCCGTCCTGTGCGCTCTGGCGGCACAGGACCCGGGCCAGGGCCACCAGCAACAATTCATCCAGACGCGTGCGATAGGCCGCCGGCGCCTCTTTTTGCAGACGCCGGGTCAGTTCCGCCGGCAGGCGCAGGCGGCGCTCCACGGCCTGGCCTTCACAGCCCAAAGCCATTAACGGCTGCCCTGCGGTCTGCGCGCACCAGTAGTGCAGTTCATCGAGCAGCGCCGGGCTGGCGGCGAACGCCTGCAAACGCTGGCCCCATTGGGCGAAGCTGGCGCCCACCGGTGCCAGGGTCACGCTTTGGCCGGCCGTCAGCTGGCGATAGGCCTGCTGCAAATCTTCCACCAGGACACGCCAGGACACGCCGTCCACCACCAGGTGATGAACCACGATCAGCAGGCGCTGGCTGCCATCCCCCAGGGTCAGCAAGGCGGCCCGCAGCAGAGGGCCGCGGCCCAGATCCAGGCTGGTCTGCAAGCGCTCGGCCTCGCGCAGGAACACCTCGGCGTCCGGGGCATCCACTTCCACCAGCCAGTCCTCGGCGCAGTGCTCGCTGTAGCCTTGTTGCCAGACGCCCATGGCGTCCTGTTCGTAGCGCAGGCGCAGGCTGGCATGCTGTTGGGCCAGGGCCGCCAGGCTGGCGCGCAGGGGTTCGACCTGCAGCGCCTGCAACGGGCGCAATAACGCCGACTGGTTCCAGTGCTGACGCTGCGGGATATCCTGGCCGAAAAAATACTGCTGGATCGGTGTCAGTGGCGCCGGGCCGACCGTTACCGCCTGCTGCAGCTCGCCACCCTGGGTCACGCAGCGCGCCGCCCGGGCCAGGGCCGCCAGTGTCGGGTGCAGGAACAGGTCGCGGGGGCTCAGTTGCCAGCCGGCCTGACGCACCCGGCTGATCACTTGCAGGGACAGGATGGAGTCGCCGCCCAGTTCGAAGAAGTTGTCGCCCAGCCCTACCTGATCCTGGCCCAGCACCTCGGCCCAGATGGTCGCCAGGGTCTGTTCGATTTCGCTGGCGGGTGCCACATAGTCTTCGGTCACCTGCCCCTGGGGTTGCGGCAACTGCTTGCGATCCAGCTTGCCGTTGGCCGACAGCGGCATCGCCTCCAGCTGCAGCAGACGCCACGGCACCATGTATTCAGGAAGGTGGCGGGCCAGATGGGCCTTGAGGGCATCCTCCTCGATGGCAGCGCCCACCCAGTAGCCGATCAGCTTGTCGTCCCGGGCTATGACCACGCTTTCCTGAACATTGGCATGGCTCAGCAACAGCGCTTCAATCTCCCCCAGTTCGATACGCAGACCACGCAATTTCACCTGATGATCGAGACGGCCCAGATAGTCGATGGCGCCATCGGCGCGCCAGCGCGCCAGATCGCCACTGCGGTACATGCGCTCCCCGGGAGCGCCATAGGGATTGGCGACAAAGCGTTCGGCGGTCAGTGCCGGACGGCCCTGATAGCCCCGGGCCAGATTGACCCCGGCGATGTACAGCTCGCCCGCTACCCCCACCGGCAGCGGATTCAGATCGGGATCAAGAATATGGATTTGTGTATTGGCGATCGGGCGGCCAATGGGCACGCTGTTGCCGTCTTCGCGACAGGCCCAGGAGGTGACGTCGATGGCCGCTTCGGTCGGACCGTAGAGGTTGTGCAACTCGCTGGCGGTTTGCCCCAGCACCTGACGTTGCAACTCGGCCGGCAAGGCTTCGCCGCTGCAAATGATCCGCTTTAGAGAAGTGCAAAGGGGCAGTTCACCCGCCGATACAAAGGCCTGCAACATCGACGGCACGAAGTGCAGCGTGGTGATGCGGTGCGCGACAATCAGTTCACGCAAGGCCTGTGGATCACGGTGGGCACCCGGTGGCGCCATCACCAGTGCCGCGCCGCTGAGCAGCGGCCAGAAGAACTCCCAGACCGAGACGTCGAAGCTGTAGGGGGTTTTTTGCAGCACCCGGTCGCTGGCGTTCAGGCCGTATTCGGCCTGCATCCATTGCAGGCGATTGAGCAACCCGGCATGGCGATTACCGACGGCCTTGGGCTTGCCGGTGGAGCCCGAGGTGTACAGGCAGTACACCAGGTTTTCCGGGGAAATATCGACCCGGGGCGCGGTCTGCGGCTGGGTCGCCAGCGCCAGGTTTTCCAGTGCATGCACCGCTACATCGGCAGCGCCGGACCACTTCTCCAGTAAGTGATTCTGGGTCAGCAACAACGGGCTGCCACTGTCGGCCAGCATCCCTTGCAGACGCTCAAGGGGCAGATCCGGGTCCAGTGGCAGGTACGCGCCACCGGCCTTGATCACCCCCAGCAGCGCCACCACCAATTCCACCGAGCGCTCGGCGCACACCGCCACCGGTACGTCCGGACCAATGCCCTGGCCTTGCAGCCAGTGGGCCAGTTGATTGGCCCGAGCATCCAGCTCGCCATAGCTCAGTTGCGTGTCGCCATACACCAGCGCCAGGGCATCGGGGGTGGTAAGCACCTGTTCGGCGATCAGGGCTGGCAGGCTCGGGTACTGCGGATAGTCTTCGCGGGTGGCATTCCAGCCTGTCAGTTGCTGTTGCTCCGCCGCTGTCAGCGGCTGCAGTTCATGCAGCGCGCGTTGCGGCTGCTCCAGCAATTGCTCGAGCAGGTACAGAAAATGCGTGTGCCAGGCGTGCACGGTGGACGCTTCGAACAGGTCGGTGGCGTAACTGAAGGTGGCGGTGATCTGACCCTGAGGGTTTTCCTCGGTGGTCAGGGCCAGGTCCAGCTGAGCGGTTTCGGCAGCCTGCTCCAGGCGCTCGAACACCAGCCCGCCCGCCTGCAACTGGCTGTCGCCGCGCTGCAAGTGGTTGTACAGCACCTGGAACAGCGGGTTGCGGCCAAGGCTGCGCTGGGGTTGCAGCGCTTCGACCAATTGTTCGAAAGGCAGGTCCTGATGGGCCTGGGCCTGCAACGCTTGCTCACGCACAGCCTTGAGCTGATCGATAAAGGATTGGCGGCGCGAGATCTGCAGCGGCCAGACCTGAGTGTTGACGAAGCAACCGATCAAACCCTGGGTCGCTTGCGCCTGACGATTGGCCACCGGGATCCCGACCCGCAATTGCCCCTGGCCGCACAGACGGCTGAGCCACACACCGTAGGCGGCCAGCAGAACCATGAACGGCGTGGCCTGTTGCTCCCGGGCGAACTGGCGCAAGCGGCTGCTGGTGGCATCGGGCAAGGTCTTGCCGACCCGCGCCCCGCGGTAGCTGGGCAAGCCGGGACGCAGGTGGTCCACCGGTAACTCCAGCACCGGTTCCTCACTGCCCAGGCGCTCGCGCCAATAGGCCAGTTGCTGCTCGCTCTCGCCGGACTCCAGCCACAGCCGCTGCCAGCGCGCATAGTCGCTGTATTGCACATCGAGGTCGGGCAAAGGGCTGGCGTCGCCCCCCAGGTGACGGGCATAACCGCTGGCCATTTCCTGGACAAACAGCTCCATCGACACACCGTCGGCAACGATGTGATGCAGGGTCACCAGCAAGGCGTGACGCTGCTCGGCGCAACGCACCAGACACAGGCGCAGCAAAGGCCCCAGGGTCAGGTCGAAGGGTTGCCGCGCCTGATCCTGGGCCAGGCGCATCAAGGCTGCGTCCCGGGCCCGGGGCGACAATTCGCTGAGGTCTTCGCGAGCGAATACCAGCCCGCACTCAGCGGCGCCATGTACCCGCACCCGGGGCTCGCCGCCCTCTTCGGGAAAGTCGCTGCGCAGTACTGCGTGGCGGGCGACGATATCGGCCAGGGCAGCGTCCAGCGCCGCCTCGTTGAGTTCCCCGGTGAGTTGCAGCCCGCCGGTAATGTGATAAGCGCTTGAGGTCGGTTCCAGTTGCCACAGCAGCCACAGCCGGTGCTGGCTGTAGGACAGCGCACCCGCAGCCCCGGCAGGTGCCGGGACTATTGGCAGACGCCGGGCATCGATGCCTTTTTCCCGCAGCTGTTGCAGGAACAGCCGCTGCTTTTCCCCTGGAAGAGCATTGAGCCGTTCGGCCAGCGGGCGCAACGGATCGTCACGGTGGCTGGGGCCTCGGGCTTGGCTCAGGTCATTCATTCAATGCGCTCCAGTTCATTCAGCAATTGGGTCATGGCGTCCACCTCATCTTCGGGGGCGTGCGCCGGAATGTGCTCCAGGTGCCGAGCAAGCGCCTCGACCGTCGGTGTTTCGAACACCGCGCCGAGGTGAATATGTACGCCTAACTGGTGGCGAATCTGCGAGGCCAGGCGGGTCGCCAGCAGCGAGTGCCCGCCCAGTTCGAAAAAGTCATCCGTCACACCGACCCGCTCCACACCCAGCACCTCGGACCAGATTCTGGCCAGGGCGCGCTCGGCGTCATTGCGGGGCTCGACATAGCCAGTGGCAGCGGCTTGCGCCTCGACCTGCGGCAACTGCTTGCGATCCAGCTTGCCGTTGGCCGAGAGCGGCATCGCCGGCAATTGCAGCAGTCGCCACGGCACCATGTATTCAGGAACGTGCTGACCCAGATGAAATTTAAGCGCGGCTTCGTCGGCATCGGTGCCGACCCAGTAGCCGAGCAGCTGATTGTCCCGGGCTATCACCACGCATTCGTGCACCGCGGCATGGGCCAGCAACACTGCTTCGATCTCGCCCAGCTCGATTCGCTGGCCGCGCAACTTGACCTGATGATCCAGACGGCCCAGGTAGTCGATGGCACCGTCGGCGCGCCAGCGTGCCAGGTCGCCACTGCGGTACATACGCTCGCCGGGAGCGCCGTAGGGGTTGGCGACAAAGCGTTCGGCAGTCAGTGCCGGACGGCCCTGATAGCCCCGGGCCAGATTGACCCCGGCGATGTACAACTCCCCTGCCACGCCCACCGGCAGCGGATTCAGATCGGGATCAAGAATATGGATTTGTGTATTGGCGATCGGGCGCCCGATCGGCACGCTGTTGCCGTCCTCGCGGCAGGCCCATGACGTGACGTCGATGGCCGCTTCGGTCGGGCCATAGAGGTTGTGCAACTGGCTGGCAGTTTGCCCCAGCACCTGACGCTGCAACTCGGCCGGCAAGGCTTCACCGCTGCAAATGATCCGTTTCAGCGAAGTGCAAAGGGGCAGTTCGCCGGCAGACACAAAGGCCTGCAACATCGACGGCACGAAGTGCAGCGTGGTGATGCCGTGCTCGACGATCAGTTCGCGCAAGGCCCGTGGATCACGGTGGGCACCGGGTGGTGCCATCACCAGTGCCGCGCCGCTGAGCAGCGGCCAGAAGAACTCCCAGACCGAGACGTCGAAGCTGTAGGGGGTTTTTTGCAGTACCCGGTCGCTGGCATTTAATCCGTATTCGTCCTGCATCCATTGCAGGCGATTGAGCAACCCGGCATGGCGATTACCCACCGCCTTGGGCTTGCCGGTGGAACCCGAGGTATACAGGCAGTACACCAGGTTTTCCGGGGAAATATCGACCCGGGGCGCGGTCTGCGGCTGGGTCGCCAGCGCCAGGTTTTCCAGTGCATGCACCGGTACACCGGCAGCACCGGACCAGCTGTCCAGCAGGTGTGCCTGGGTCAGCAACAACGGGCTGCCACTGTCAGTCAACATGCTTTGCAGGCGCTCCCGCGGGTGATCAGGGTCCAGCGGCAAGTACGCGCCACCGGCCTTGATCACCCCCAGCAATGCCACCACCAGTTCCACCGAGCGCTCGGCGCACACCGCCACCGGTACATCCGGGCCAACGCCCTGAGTTTGCAGCCAGTGGGCCAGTTGATTGGCCCGGGCATCCAGTTCGCCATAGCTCAGTTGCGTGTCGCCATACAACAGCGCCAGGGCATCGGGGGTGGCGCGCACCTGTTCGGCAATCAAGGCTGGCAGGCTCGGGTACTGCGCATAGTTGAACCGGGTCGCGTTCCACTGCGAGAGCCGCTGCTGTTCTGCGTTATCGAGCATCTGCAACTGGCCAAGGCGCACCTTTGACGGCCCCTGCGCCTCGGCCGCCATGGCCAGCAGCAGGTTCTGCAAATGCTCACCGAGGCGCGCCACGCTGGCAGGGTCGAAGGCACTCAACAGGTAACTCAATTGCAGGTCCAGGGTGTCACCCGCGTGGATCACCACAGTCAAGGGGTAATGGGTGGTTTCCCGCGAAATCACCTGGCCGAATTGCACGCCGCTGCCGCTGCGCAGGGCGCTGTCCACCGGGTAGTTCTCGAACACCAGCACAGTGTCGAACAGCGCCCGGCCACCCTGCCCGGCCCAACGCTGGATATCGAACAGCGGCGTATGTTCATGCTCACGTACCGCCAGGTTCAGCGATTGCAAATCCCGCAGCCAGTCCCCCAGCAAGCGCTGCGGCCCGGGCGCCTGAATGATCGGCAAGGTATTGATAAACAGCCCCAGCACGCGCTCGGCATCGGCCAGAGCGGTCGGGCGACCGGCCACTGTGGCGCCGAAAGCCACGCTGCGCTGCCCGCTGTAGCGCTGCAACAACAGGCTCCAGGCACCTTGCAGCAAGGTGTTGAGGGTCACCCGCTCGCGCCGGGCAAACGCCCCCAGCGCCGAGGTCACGTCCGGGGCCAGTTGCAGGCGCAGGTCACCATGCCCGCTGCGGGCCGGTACCGCCGGCAAGGCATCGGCCAGCAGGGTCGGTTGCTCCAGCTCGCACAGTTGCTGGCTCCAGAATTGCTGGCTCGACGCGCCATCCTGACGGCCCAGCCAGGCCAGGTAATCGCGGTAGCGGCTGGCCCCCGCCGCGGGCGTTTGACCGCGGTAATGCAACAGCACTTCTTCGATCAGGCGCGCCGTGGCCCAGCCATCGAGCAGGATGTGATGGCGGGTCCAGATCAATTGGTAGGCGCTTTCGCCCAGACGCACCAGCAACACCCGTTGCAGCGGTGGCCGGCGCAGGTCGAAGCCCTGATCGCGCTCGGCATCGGCCAGTTCGGCCAGTTCCAGGCGCGCCTGTTCGGCGCCGCGTTCGCGCCAGTCAAGATGGCGCACCGGCGAAGGTAACTGGCGGTGGATCCATTGCAGGGGCTGGGGCAAGTCGCCTTCCCAGGCGAAACCGGCCCGCAGGATCCCGTGCTCATGGCTGACCCGCTCCCAGGCTGCGGCGAAGCGCAGGCCATCGACATCCCTCAGCGGCACGCAGACCTGATTGACATAGGCACTGCCCGCGGCGCCTTGCAGGGCATGAAACAGCATGCCCTGTTGCAGCGGTGACAAGGGGTAAAGGTCTTCGAGGTCGGCGGCGGCCACCGGCAGTGCGTCCAGTTGCGCCTGACTGATGCTCGCCAGCGGGAAGTCCGAGGGTGTGACCCCGGCAGCGCCGGGGCTCAGGCAATGGTCGATCAGCGTGCCCAGGCTCGCCAGGTAGTCCTCGGCCAGACCTTGCACCAGCTCGCTGTCGAAACGCTCGCAGCCATAGCGCCAGCTCAGTTGCAGGCAGCCGTCGCGCACTTGACCGGTGATCACCCATTCGCTGTCGGCATCGGCACTCGGGTCCAGGGACGCACCCAGGTGTTCCCCGGCCAGGTCGAACAGGCCGTCGGCCAGGCGGCCCGGGTCGAACTGCCCCAGATAGTTGAAGGTGATTTGCGGCGCCGTGCGGCACGCCAGCCGGCGGGCCAGATCGTCCTCGCCCAGATAGCGCAACACGCCGTAGCCCAGGCCCTGGCCGGGCACCTGGCGCACTTGTTCCTTGATCGCCTTGATCGCTTCACCGGGTGCGCGGCTGCCGGGGGCCAGGCGCAACGGGTACAGGGCGGTGAACCAGCCGACGCTGCGGCTCAGGTCCAGTTGGGTCGGGGCATCGGGCCCCGGTGTGCGGCCGTGACTTTCCAGGAGGATGTCCAGTGCCGGCTGACCACTCCATTGGCACAGGGTATGGGCCAGCGCGGCCAGCAGCAGTTCGTCGATCCGCGTGCGATAGGCCGCGTGGGCCGCCCCCAGCAAGGCGCGGGTCCGCGCCGGGTCGAGCTGCACCTGCACCCGGGCCGTCGCGCCGAGGGCACGGCTGCCTTGGGGCCGCGGCACCCGCAACGGGGTTGCCGTGGTCTCGGCATACGCCTGCCAGTAGGCCAGCTCGCTGTCGCCCAGCCCTTGGCGCTGCCAGCTGGCCAGGTGCTCGCCCCAGGCCTTGAAACTGCTGGTACGCGCAGCCAGATGCAGCGCTGAACCGGCCAGCGCCTGGGTATAAAGCTGTGCCAGATCTTCGAGCAGGATGCGCCAGGACACGCCATCCACCACCAGGTGATGGGCCACCAGCAACAGCCGTTGCTGGCCATCGCCCAGTTGCATCAGCACTGCCTTGAACAAAGGCCCCTGACCCAATTGAAAACCGCGCTGGGCCGCTTCGCATACGGCGCTGATCGCCTCGGGCCGGTTCAGGGTCAAGCACTCCAGCAACCCGGGGGCGTCGGTGCCATGACTGGCGCTCCACTGCCCGTCCAGCTGCCGGAATTGCAGGCGCAAAGCATCGTGGTGGGCGAACAGCGCGGTCAGTGCCTCATCCAGAGCAGCAGGCTCCAGGCTGTGCAGCGGGCGCAGCAATAATGCCTGGTTCCAGTGGCCCGCAACCGGCACCGCCTGGGCGAAAAAATGCGCCTGAATCGGGGTGACCGGGGCCGCGCCCTGAACCGGACCGCTGTCAGCGCTGGCCTGCTCCAGAGGTACGGCGACACGGGCCAGGGCAGCGATGGTTTGATGCTCGAACAGGTCCCGCGGATTGAGCTGCCAACCGGCGCGGCGCATCCGGCTGATCACTTGCAGGGACAGAATGGAATCGCCCCCCAGCTCGAAGAAATTGTCGCTGATCCCGACCTGTTCCTGACCCAGCACCTCGGCCCAGATGGTCGCCAGGGTCTGCTGGATTTCGCTGGCGGGTGCCACATAGTCTTCGGTCACCTGCCCCTGGGGTTGCGGCAACTGCTTGCGATCCAGCTTGCCGTTGGCTGACAGCGGCATCGCCTCCAACTGCAGCAGGCGCCACGGCACCATGTATTCAGGAAGGTGGCGGGCCAGATGGGCCTTGAGTGCTTCTTCCTCGATGGCAGCGCCCACCCAGTAGCCGATCAGCTTGTCGTCCCGGGCTATGACCACGCTTTCCTGAACATTGGCGTGGCTCAGCAACAGCGCTTCAATCTCCCCCAGTTCGATACGCAGACCGCGCAATTTGACCTGATGATCGAGACGGCCCAGATAGTCGATGGCACCGTCGGCGCGCCAGCGTGCCAGGTCGCCACTGCGGTACATGCGCTCCCCGGGAGCGCCGTAGGGATTGGCGACAAAGCGCTCGGCGGTCAACCCGGGGCGCCCCAGATAACCCCGGGCCAGATTGACTCCGGCGATGTACAGCTCACCTGCCACTCCCACCGGCACAGGATTGAGCTCGGCATCGAGAATATGGATTTGCGTATTGGCGATCGGGCGGCCAATGGGCACGCTGTTGCCGTCTTCGCGGCAGGCCCAGAAAGTGACGTCGATGGCCGCTTCGGTCGGGCCGTAGAGGTTATGCAACTGGCTGGTGGTTTGTCCCAGCACCTGACGCTGCAACTCGGCCGGCAAGGCTTCACCGCTGCAAATGATCCGTTTCAGCGAAGTGCAAAGGGGCAGTTCGCCGGCAGACACAAAGGCCTGCAACATCGACGGCACGAAGTGCAGCGTGGTGATGCCGTGCTCCACAATCAGTTCGCGCAAGGCCTGTGGATCACGGTGGGCACCCGGCGGCGCCATCACCAGTGCCGCGCCGCTGAGCAGCGGCCAGAAGAACTCCCAGACCGAGACGTCGAAGCTATAGGGGGTTTTTTGCAGCACCCGGTCGCTGGCATTTAATCCGTATTCGGCTTGCATCCATTGCAGGCGATTGAGCAACCCGGCATGGCGATTACCGACGGCCTTGGGCTTGCCGGTGGAACCCGAGGTATACAGGCAGTACACCAGGTTTTCCGGGGCTATATCGACCCGGGGCGCGGTCTGCGGCTGGGTCGCCAGCGCCAGGTTTTCCAGTGCATGTACCGGTACATCGGCAGCGCCGGACCACTTCTCCAGTAAGTGTTTCTGGGTCAGCAACAACGGGCTGCCACTGTCGGCCAGCATCCCTTGCAGACGCTCAAGGGGCAGATCCGGGTCCAGGGGCAGGTACGCGCCACCGGCCTTGATCACCCCCAGCAGCGCCACCACCAGTTCCACCGAGCGCTCGGCGCACACCGCCACCGGCACGTCCGGAGCAATGCCCTGGCCTTGCAGCCAGTGGGCCAGCTGATTGGCCCGGGCATCCAGCTCGCCATAGCTCAGTTGCGTGTGGCCATACACCAGTGCCAGGGCATCAGGGGTGGCACGCACCTGTTGCGCAATCAAGGCAGGAAGGTTCGGGTACTCGGGGTAGCGACTCGCTGTCGCGTTCCATGTAGTGAGCTGCGCCTGCTCGCCCGCGTCCAGCAACGGCAGGCTGAACACCGGACGGTCGGGCGCTGCGAGCATGCCCTGCAGCAACTGGCACAGGTGCTGGCCGAGGCGCTCAATGGTCGGGGCGTCGTAGAGCTCAGTCACATACTCCAGACGACAATCGATGGCGTCGGGGCCGGCGATAACATCCAGGGTCAGGTCGAAACGCGCGCTTTCCAGCTCGACATCCAGCACCTCCACCTCCAGCCCCGGCAACTGCAAGGGCTGGGCGTCCCGTGAGTGGCGGAAGTTGAACAGCACCTGGAACAGCGCCGTGTGGCGCAGGTCGCGGGTCAGGTTGAGACCGTCCAGCACGCACTCGAAGGGAAAGTCCGAGTGTTCCAGGGCAATCCGGCTTTCATCCCGCAGGCGGCTGCACAGCTCGCGGGTGGTCAGTTGTGGATCGAGCCGGGCGCGATAGACCTGGGTGTTGACGAAGAACCCGACAATCTCCTGGACCTGGGCATGGCTGCGTGCGGCGTTGGGCACACCGACCGCGAAATCGCGCTGGCCGCTGTAGCGCGCCAGCAGTACTTGCCAGGCCCCCAGCAGCAGCACGAAGGGCGAGCAATGTTGCGCCCGGCACCATTCACGCAGCGCTCGGGCCACAGCGTCCGGCAGCCGGAGATCATGGCGCGCGGCCTGCAGCCGTGGCGCTGCGCTGCGCGGGCGGTCGCTGGGCAATTCCAGCACCGGCACGTCCTGGCCCAGGTACTGGCGCCAGTAGCCCTGGCCTGCAGCAGCGCCCTGGCCAGCAAAGTGCTGGCGCTGCCAGGTCGCGTAGTCGGCGTACTCCAGGGACAAACCCGGCAACGGCCGGTCATTGCCGTCCAGAGCCGCGGCATAGGCCCGGCCCAGGTCGGCGATCAGCAACGGGTTGGACCAGGCATCGGCGACGATGTGGTGCAGGCACAACAGCAACACCGACCCCTCGCCGTCGCACAACAGGCTGGCCCGCAGCAACGGTGCGCAACCGAGGTCAAACGGCACGGCAACCCGCTGGCGCAGTTCGGCTTGCAGGTCGGCGCCGGCCGCCAGGGTCACGCATTCAAGATGAAAATCCACAGCGGGTTCGATGACCTGCAGCGGCTGCTCATCCACCAGCACGAAGCGGGTGCGCAGGCTGGCATGGCGCTCGATCAGGCGGCGCAAGGCGGCCTCCAGGGCCCCGACATCCGGCCGGCCCTGAATCCGCAGCGCCCGGGCCGAGTTATAGGCCGGGCTCTGTACTTCGTACTGCTGGAGAAACCACAAGCGGCGCTGGGCGAATGACAGCGGCGCCGGCCCCGGCTCGGTGCGCCGGCCCGGCCCGACGGGTGCGGCTGGCGCGTCATCATCAAGTAACAGGGCAAGCAATAGGTCGCGGTCGATATCGGTCATGGTCAATCCAGTGCGGAATAAAAAAAGCCGGCCTCAGCCGGCCTGTTTTCAGTGGGTCGTCAGGCCCCGGGCGGCGCGGGCCTGGGCCAGTAGCTCGGCGCGTTGTTGATCGCTGAGACTGTCGAGCTCGCGGCGCAGGCGAGCGATCTTTTCCAGGCGCAGGGGCTCTGCAAGTTCACCGAGGGCCTCGGCCAGACCGGCGGCACTGGGATGATCGAACACCAGCCCGGGGGCGACTTCGAGCTTGAACATCGTGCGCAGGCGCGCCACCAGCTTGATCACCAGCAGTGAGTGGCCACCGGCCTCAAAGAAGTCGTGGTCCACCCCCAAAGCGTCCGGCGGGCACTCCAGCAATTCGGCCATGGCATCGCGCAGGCAGGCTTGCAGTTCGCTGGTGGGGGCCCGTACCGGTTGCCGGGGTACCTGCTGGCCCGGATCGGGCAAGGCAGAGCGATCGACCTTGCCGTTGGCCAGACGGGGCAGGCTCGGCATGGCCAGCAAGCGCGCCGGGCACAGGGCTTCAGGCAGGCGCGCGGCCAGGGCCCGGGGCAACTGTTCCAGGGCACCCTCAGCGGCATCCTCGTTGAGCACCACATAGGCGATCAGGCTGGCCGCGCCATCGCCGGGCGACCACAGCCGGGCCACAGCCTGTTCGACCCCGGGCAAGGCCAGCAGCGCCGCCTCGATTTCACCCAGCTCGATGCGCTGGCCGCGCAACTTGACCTGCTGGTCCTGACGGCCAACCAGTTGCAGGCCGCCTTCGGCCCGATAGCGGCCCAGGTCGCCGGAGCGATACAGACGCTGCCCCGCCAGGAACGGATCCTCGATAAAGCACTCGGCACTGGCTTGCCCCAGGTAGCCACGGCATAGCTGGGCTCCGCCGATGTACAGCTCACCCAGGGCACCGGTGGGTACCAGTCGCAGGCGCTGGTCCAGCAGGTACACGCGATTGCCGTCAAGGACACGGCTCAGGGGCACCCGCTCATCGCGGTCCGGGACGTCGGCCCGCAGGGGGTGAAACATCACCCCGACCGTGGTTTCGGTGGGGCCGTAGTGGTTGAACAGGCGCAAGCCCGGCGCCCGCTTGAACAGTTGCTCCACCAGACGTTGCGGCGTGGCTTCGCCCCCCAGGATCAGGGTTTCGGGCAACGGCGGGGTATGTCCTTCGAGCAAGGCCGCCAGGTGCGAAGGCACGAATTTCGCCACGTCCGGTCGTTCCCGAAGCAAAAAGCGGCTGAATGCCGCGCCATCCACAAGATCCTCCGCGGCGGCGATGACCAGCCCGGCGCCGACCTGCCAGGCGCCGAACAGCAAGGTGTGGCCCAGGTCGACGCTTAGCGGACTGGTGAGTGCCAGGCGCATGCCGGCTTGCAGACCGAGGGCTGCGCTGGCCGAGCGGGCGTAGTTGCCCAGCGCGCCGTGCTCCACAAGCACGCCCTTGGGTGCCCCGGTCGAGCCGGACGTAAATAGCAGGTACGCCAGGTGCCGGTCAGTCAGTTGCGGTGCCTGGAACGGCAATTCGGCATCCCTGCCCGCCTGTTCCAGACTGGCGCTCGGCCAGGGGCCACGAGCACTGCTGGACGCCGGATCGCACAGCACCAGTGCCGGTTCGGCGCGGGTCAACAGATCGTGACGGCGCTCCGCCGGCCAGGCCGGTTCCAGCGGCAAGTAGTAAGCCCCGGCCACCAGCACCGCAAGGATATGCAGCACCCCTTGCAACGAGCGCTCGGTCTCGATGGCCACGCATTGCCCCACGCCGACACCCTGCCCTTGCAACCAGCCGGCCATGCGCGTGACGGTCTGCTGCAAGCCGGCATAATCCAGCTGCTGGCGGCCATCGCTGAGGGCCATGGCCTGCGGGGTTTGCCGGGCATGCCGGGCCAGACACTGCGCCAGCCCGTCATTGCTCTGCACCGGCTGCTGCGGGGCCAGGCCCGACAGCCGCTGGCGCTCCTGGGCGCCCACCGGCTCCAGGTCGTCGAGGGTCACGGCGCCATCACCCGGCAGCTGTTGCAGCAGGGTGCGGTACTGCTCCAGCAGCACCTCGATACTGGCGGCGCTGTAGGCCGCGCCATTGGCCTGGATATTCAGGAACAGGGTCTGGCCCCGGACCCGGGCACTCAACAACAATTCGAAGGCCCCCCGGTGCGGATAGGCAAGCACCTGGCGTGGATCGATGTGCGCCTGTTCAAAGACAAACCCCGCCAGCAGCGGCGCGGCGCTGGTGGGCGCCTCGATCGGGCAGTACTCCTGCCAGCCCAGATGATCCCCCAGGCGTTCTTCGGCCTGTTGCAACCATTCGCCGAGATGGCGCGCCGGGTCCAGCTCGACCCGCAACGGCAGGATTTTTTCGAACACCCCCAGGGTGTTCTCGAAGTGGTCGTAGTCGCTGCGGCAATCATGCAACCAGCCAGCGACAAAACCGCGCTGACCGCTCAGGCGCCCCAGCAGCACCCACCACAAGCCTTGCAGCACCAAGTCCAGAGGCTGGCCGAGGAAGTCGGCCAGGGCCAGGGCGCCATCCAGATCCGACAGCGGCACTTCCAGCTGCAGGGTCTGACGCAGCGCCCCTGAGGGCTGCGGGTTGCCGCGCAGGCCCAGATGCAGGGCGTCACCCCGGGCCGGATCAACCCCGGCGTGTTGCCAATAGGCACGGCCCTGGGCAGCGTCTGCATCGGCGGCCATGTCCTGGCGCCATTGCACATAGTGTTCGTAGCCCACTTCGTTGAAGGTCGGCGCCTCACCATTGGCCAGCGCCAATACCTCAGCCACCAGTTGCTCCAGGCTCGGTGGGTCCAGAGCCAGGGCAGCGGCAACGAATTCCAGCTCGACCCGGCCGTTGGCCAGGGTACGCTGGCTGACCGCCAGCACCTCGTCCGGGGCCAGGTTCAAGGCCGCTGCCTGGGTGTCCAGCCCGACCCAGCGTATTGCCCCACCCTGATTGGGCAAGGCCTGACGCCAACCACGCAACCCCGGTACTTGCAGCCAGCAGGCGGCGAGAATCGGCTGGCTCGCCGAATAGCCTTGCAGGGCCGCCTGGATGTCCGCCGGCACCTGTGCCGCAGTCAGCGCCAGGCGCAGTCGATGGCTGCCGGCGTCAGCCCGGGCCGGATCATGGCCGAGCAGGCAGGCACGCTGCTCGGGGCTCAGGGCCAGGGTCTGTGGTGCGGTCAAATCAAGACTCAAATCATTCATCACAGTGTCCTTAAACAGGCAGCCCGGCCGATTGGCCCGAGCGCTCTTCGTTGTCTTGGGCAGCGTCATCGAACACGCTACGGTCGGTCATTTCGCCCATGGCCACGACGATCCGCCGCGGGCCTTCGAACGGGTCCCGGGCGTGGGCCACCAGCATGTTGTCGAGCATCACCACATCCCCGCGCTGCCAGTCGAAGCGCACCGCGCAGGCTTCGTAGAGCTGGCCCAGTTGTTCCATGACCAGGTCATCGATGGGCGTGCCATCACCGAAATACACCTGCCGCGGCATGTACCCGGCACCGACTATGCCCAGCAGGTCGCGGCGCACGTCGGCTTGCAGGCAATAGTCGTGGTGCAGCTGGACCTGGTTGAAAAAGGACTTTTCCCCGGTGTAGGGGTGGCGGATCACTGCCGGGCAAGGGGTGCGGGTCTGCAGGCCGCCATTGGCCAGCCATTCGAACGCCACGCCCTGCTCGCGGCAGGTGGCCTCGACCACGGCACGCTGCTCGGTTTTGTAGAAGTCGCGCCAGTCCACATCGAAGCCCGGGGTGAAGGTGCGCACATACAACAATCCCTTGCGTTCGAAGGTCTCGGCCAGCGCGGCCGGCAAGGCGCGGTACATCGCCCGGCAGTCGACGATAGGTGTGGCACCGCCCACCGGCGCTGGCTGCTCGCAGAAGAACCACTGCTTGCGCGGCCAGCGTCGCAGGTGCGCGCTTTCGTTGTGGAACAGGATCATCTGCCGCTCGGGGTATGGCGTGGAGCGGTAGGTATTGCGCCCGCCCTCTTTCTTCGGCAAGTCGCCATAGGCGCCATACAGGCCCGGCTGGATGGCCTCGGCGAAGGCTTCGAAGTCTTGCGCGGTGCTCAGGCCGAAGCCACGGAACAGCAGGCCGGCATGCCGGCGCAGGCTGGTTTCAATGAACTCTCGGTTGAGGCTGGCCCACACGCAGGGGTCGAGATCGGCACTGACTGGCTCGATCACCAGCGGCAACTCGCAGCCGGCATTCAGCGGCGTGCAGCGCACGGCAGCCTCCGCAACCGGCGGCGTGCTCGGACGGGCAAAGGACTTCAGCTTGTCGCGCCTGGCCTCCAGCCGCGAGCGCCCGCTGACCGGCGCTGCAACCGCGGGCTGCAAGGCGCCGAGGGTCAGGCTGTCGAGGGAACGCTCGGGGTCGGCGAGGATTTGACCCAGCAGGTCGACCCAGGCCTCGACCCAGCAGCGCACCCGCGCCTCATCGAGGATCGCCGTGGCGAATACCCACTCGCCGCCCAGCCCCCGGGCGTTGGGCGTCAGGAACAGGGCCATGTCGAACTTCGAGGTCTGGGCGGGCGCGGCCAGCAGTTCGGCGCTCAGCCCCGGCACCGCGAACTGACCCCGGGGCATGCTGTGCAGCACGAACAGCGCCTGCACCAGCGGGTTGCGCTGGCGGGGCACGGCGCTGGCATCGACGATCTGTTCGAAGGGCAAGTCCGCCTGTTCGAACAGGTTCAATGAATCCTCGCTGACCCGGGCCAGCCATTGGTTGAACGATTGCTGCGGGCGCACCCGGGCGCGCAGCGGCACGATGTTGACGAAGAAGCCGATGAGCTGTTCCAGCTCGGTTCGCGGTCGACCGGCGATATCGGTGCCATAGATCAAATCGTCCTGGCCGGTGAGGCGATGCAGCAGCCAGTCGAAAGCCCCCCGCAGGACCATGAACAGGCTGGCGCCGTGGGCACGGCCCAGGGCTTCGAGACGCCCGACCTGTTCGGCGTCGAGCTGGAAGGCCACGCTGGCCCCGCCAGTGTGCGGGGCCGAGGGACGCGCACGGTCAGTGGGCAAGGCCAGTTGCTGCGGGGCGCCTTGCAGATAGCCGGCCCAGAAATCGCGTTCGCGCTGGCGCTCGGCACTGCCGACCCGGGCGTTCTGCCAGGCCGCATAGTCGCTGTACTGAATACTCAACGGCGCCAGCGCCGACTGGCTGCCGGCCAGTTGCGCCTGATACCCCGCGCCCAGTTCCTGGACCAGCACGCCGAACGACCAGCCATCGCCGATCAGGTGATGCATGCTCAACAGCAAGCGATATTCCTGAGCGCCCAGGCGCAGCAGGGTGGCGCGTAACAGCGGCGCGCGCTGCAGGTCGAACGGCTGCCCCGCCGCTTCGGCCTCGGCCACCGCCAGGGCGGTGGTTTGTTCGCCATCGCGCAGACCACTGAGGTCAAGCACCGGCAAGGCCAGTTCCACCTGACCCGCACAGTGCACCAGGGCCACGCCATCCGGGCCCGGCACAAAGGCACTGCGCAAACTCGCCTGGCGTTGCAGCACACCGGCCAATGCCGCTTGCAGGGCGTCCACCCGCAGCTCGCCACACAGACGCAACTGGGCAACCATGTTGTAGGCCGCCCCGGCCTGCTCCCCGCCCAGCTGCTGGGCCAGCCACAGGCTGCGTTGCACCGGCGACATGGCCTGCGGGCCGCTGACATGCAGCGCCTGCAAGGGTACGCCGGCGGTCAGACGTGGTGCAGCGTCAACCATGGCCGCCAGCCGGGCCAGGGGGCTGGCGGCAAACAGCGCGCTCAGGGGCAATTCGACGTTGAACTCGGTGCGCACCCGCGCCAGGACTTGCACGGCGGCGAGGGAATGCCCGCCTAGGGCGAGAAAGATGTCGTCGCGGCTGATCTCGGCGCCTTCCAGCACCTCGGACCAGATCGCCGCCAGACGCTGTTCGGTGTGGCCCAGGGGCGCGGCACCTGCCGGCGCGGCCCCACTGCGGCTCAATACGGGCCGGCGATAGACGTGATACGCGCCCAGTTCACCGGTCTCCAGACGCTGGCGGCAGGCCGAGCGTTGCAGCTTGCCGCTGGTGGTCTTGGGCAAGGCCGCCGGCTCGAGCAGGGCAATGACGCTGGCCGGTTCCTGCTGGGTTTCACTGACCACCCGGTCGATGGCTTCGATCAATACTTGAGGGTCGAATTTCTTTTGCACACTGCGCCCGATCTCGGCGGCGATGCCAATGCACTCGCGCCCGTCGACCTGCACCGGAAACGCTGCGACACGGCCCTTGCGCACCGCTTCGACGCCCTGCTCCACGGCTTTTTCGATGTCTTGCGGGTAACGGTTCTGGCCGCGAATGATGATCACATCCTTGGCCCGCGAGGTGATGAACAGACCGCCCTGGTGCAGGAACGCCAGGTCGCCGCTACGCAGCCAGCGGCCGTCGGGCAGGTCGAGGAAGGTACGGGCGGTGGCTTCGGGGTTGCGCCAGTAGCCACGGGCCACACTGGGCCCGCGCACCCAGATTTCACCCACGCTGTTTTCAGCCACCGGTTGCAGGGTCTGCGGGTCCATCAGGCGCACCTGATCATCGAACAGCAAACCGCCGCTGCTGACCATTTCGCTGCCGTGCGGGTCAGGGACCACCCGGCCCAACGCCAATTGCTCATGGTCCACATGCAGGGTGTAGTACGGGCCGCCACGGGTGTTGCTGGTGACCATCAAGGTCGCTTCAGCCAGGCCGTAGCATGGATGTACGGTGGTTGCCGCCAGCCCTGCCGGCGAGAAGCGCTCAACGAAGTCGGCCAGGGTGTCGGCCCGCACCGGTTCGGAACCGCAAAACGCAACCCGCCACTGGCTCAGGTCGAGCTCGGCAAGCAGGCTGTCGCGCACGCTCTCGGTACACAGGCGGAAGGCAAAGTCAGGGCCGCCGCTGAGGGTGCCGCCGTAGCGGTGGATCGCTTCCAGCCAGCGCGCCGGCCGGGCGAGGAAGTGCTGGGTGGTCAGCAACACCAGCGGCACCCCGGCATAGATAGGTTGCAGCATGCCGCCGATCAGGCCCATGTCGTGGTACAGCGGCAGCCAGCTGACAAAGACATCCCCCGGGCGGGTGCCAAAGCCCATTTGCAACAGGCGCTGATTGTCCAGCAGGTTGGCGTGGGTGACTTCGACGCCCTTGGGTTCGGAGGTGGAGCCGGAGGTGTATTGCAGCATGGCGATGGCATCGCCCGGCACGGCACGGGGTTGCCAGGCCCGGGGCGCTTGCGCTTCAAGATCCTGGACGCTGGCCAGGGCTGGCAAGGACGCCAGGGTCAGGCCGTCACGCAGCAACCGGGAAGCGTCGAGGGCAGCATGCTCGCAGAGAATCAACGAGGGCTCGGCATCCATGGCCATGCCTTGCAGGCGTTCGGTGTGGAACTGGCGATTGCGCTCCGGCGGATAGGCCGGTACCGCGATCAGCCCGGCATACAGGCATGCGAAAAAGGCCACTATGTAGTCCGGGCCGTTGGTCAGCAGCAGGAGCACCCGGTCGCCCTCCCCGGCGTGCTGCCCGAGGCAGGCGGCCAGGTGCCGGACCCGGGCATCCAGCTGGGCGTAGGTGTACAGCTCGGTGGTCTGGTTACCGTCACCGAGAAAGCGCAGGGCCAGTTGATCGCCTTGCTGCTCGGCGCGCTGCGCCAGCATCTCGATCAGGGATTGGGGTTGAGGCTGATGTGGGATGGCCATGGGGCGTCCTCCTGCAATCGCAAAAAGTCAGAAAAAAATCGGGGGGGTACTCAGCGCACGTCGGCGCCGTGGGG
This sequence comes from Pseudomonas sp. TMW22089, assembly GCF_022496645.1. NCBI lineage: Bacteria > Pseudomonadati > Pseudomonadota > Gammaproteobacteria > Pseudomonadales > Pseudomonadaceae > Pseudomonas > Pseudomonas sp. TMW22089. The sequence goes on along the minus strand of NZ_SCFG01000017.1, from coordinate 20,799 downwards.
TTCGGCCATGGCCACCACCACTTTGCGTGGCCCCTGAAACGGTGCGCGACCGTGGGCGGTGAGCATGTTGTCGAGCATCAGCACGTCATTGTCCTGCCAGGAAAATTCGACCTGTTCCTGTTGCATCACGCCGCGAATGTCCTCCAGCAGGCTTTCTTCCAGCGGGCTGCCGTCGCCGTAATAGACGTTGCGCGGCAAGTCCTCTTCCTCCACCAGATCGAGCAGGGTTTCGCGCACCTCCTCGGGCAAGTTGGAAACGTGGAACAGGTGCGCCTGGTTGAACCACACCGCGTCGCCGGTGCGCGGATGGGTGGCCACCGCCTGGCAAACCTGGCGCGTGCGCAGGCCGCCGTCGTCTTTCCACTCCAGGCTGATGCCGTGGGCCTCGCAGTAGGCGTGCACGACAGCGCGGTCCTGGGTGTTGAATACCTGCTCCCAGGACACGTCCAGGCCGTTGCCGTAGTTGCGGGTGTACATCAGGCCTTTGCTGGCGAAGCGCTGGCGAATCTGTTCACCGACCCGGCGATAAATTGCCCGGCTGTCACCAATCGGCGTGGCACCGCCTACGGGAGATGCCTGCTGGCAGAAGAACCAGATTTTCATTGGCCAGTCCCGGGTGTAGGCCTGTTCGTTATGCAGCGGGATGTGCTGGTGCGGCGGATATTCGGTAGAGGTGTAGATGCCGGCGGTGACGTTGCTGCGCGGCGTGGAACCGAACTCGTAGGTCAGCAGGTCCGAACCGAAGCCGGTGGCGAAAGAGCGAAAGCGCTCGGCGGTCTGCACCTCGAAGCCGCGCAGCAATACGCCGCCGGCGACCAGCAGTTGCTGCTCGATCAGCGCCCGCAGCGCGGGCAGGCAGACCGCCAGTTCAAGACCGGGCTCGCGGGCTTCAATCAGCAGCGGCAAGGGGGTATCGGCATGGCGCAGGGGCCGGATATCGAAGCGTGAATCAAGCATGGAAGACTCCGCGAAAAAAGGACGGCGGTACGACCCGGATCAACCCAGGGCGCGCAATGAAGGGAGCGAGAGACGCGATGCCTGCTGGCGTAGATCCAGGCACAGCGCGAGCAGGCGCTGGAGGAAGTCGGCGCGCTGGCGATGCAGGAAAAAGTGCCCGCCGTCGCAGATCTGCAAATGGAACGGCCCGTTGCATTCGGCTTCCCAGGCCGCCAGGGCACTGACGGCGACACTGTCGTCACGCCCGCCGAACACATGCAGGGCGCAAGGCAAAGGCCCACGGCGCGGCGGCTGATAGCGGTCACCGAGGAGGAAATCCGCGCGCAGCACCGGCAGCACCATGGCCAGCAATTGCGGATCGTCGAGTACTGCCCGGGGTGTACCGTCGAGGCGAAGCAACTCGGCGATCAGTTCGGCATCGGTCATGGGTTGCGCATCGGGATTACCGTCGCGCTGCCCGGGGGCGGTACTGGCCACGGCGATCAGGGCTTCGGGCGGTTCGAGCCCCAGAGCGACCAGGGCATGGGCCACCTCCAGGGCCACCACGCCGCCGACGCTATGGCCGAGCATCAGGTAAGGGCCGTTGATCATCGGCGCCAGTTCGGCCGCCAGGCTGGCGGCGAGGACGGGCATATCCACCTGCAACGGTTCATCGCCACGGCCCCCGTGGCCGGGCAGTTCGACCGGCTGCACATCGAGCCATGCCGGCAATACAGCCCGCCACGGGGCGAAGGCCATGGCACTCGCGCCGGAACAGGCGAAGCAGAACAGGCGGATGCGATCGGGGGCGACGGACACTGCGGATCTCCTTAAAAGCAGTCGACAAGCCGGGCCGGCCTTGCCTGGAACACTGCTAATAAGAACGAAAGAAATACCTGGGGAATTAACTGTCTTTGATAAATATTGTTATTTGCAGGGCACCAGACCTGGCCTGGTCTGTAGTTGCTGGCGAGCTGTGCGAGGCGGCGATCGGGCAAAGCCCGCAACCCCTCAAACCGCGTGTATCTGACACACCGAGGGGCGCGACTGGCGACTACAGGATCGTTTTTTGATCTTGATCTTGATCTTCAAGCCCCTTCGGAAAGAGCGTGCATATCCATTCTATGTATCATGGCTTTTTACGGGTTTCGCCCTTACGGCGAGTCCCTTTTGGCAAACGCCCCAAAAGGAACCAAAAGGTCTGCGCCCTACCATACGGCCGAGCTCGCCTAGGCTCGCCCGGTTCCCTCACTCCGGCACTGTTGTGGGGGCACGCCGTGACGGGCCATCCATGGCCCGGCACGGCTGGCTCGGCTTCCTGCCTCGCCACCCCCACAACAGCACCTGCGTTCGGCCTTCTGTGATGGGCATCCGCGTCGTTTCGACTATCGAGTGGCGGCAGGGACATCGTTTTTAAAAGCAAAAAGCAAAAATCAAAACAGCGCCTACAAGGTCGTTTTTGATCTGCTTTTGATCTGCTTTTGATCTTGATCTTCAAGCCCCTTCGGGAGGCCGAGAGGAGGTTCTGCGTAGTGGTCCTCCCGGCATGGATGCCGGGAGAGCCGTGTTGGGCCATGGATGGCCCGTCACGGCGTGGCCACGGAGCAGGACCGGAGCGAGGGAACCTGAGCGCAGCGAAGGCCGTACGCTGGGGCAAGGCCTTTTTGGTTCCTTTTGTGGCTGTTTGACAAAAGGGACTCGCCGTAAGGGCGAAACCCGTAAAAAGCCGTGATACATAGAATGGATATGTACGCTCAGTTTTAACTGCAGTACCGCGTACATATCCGTTACAGGCGTTTAACTGAAATATCGGTTTCGCTCTTACAGCGAGTCCCTTTTGGCAAACGCCCCAAAAGGAACCAAAAAGTCTGCGCCCTACCATACGGCCGAGCTCGCCTAGGCTCGCCCGGTGCCCTCACTCCGGCACTGTTGTGGGGGCACGCCGTGACGGGCCATCCATGGCCCGGCACGGCTGGCTCGGCGTCCTGCCTCGCCACCCCCACAACAGCACCTGCGCTCGGCCTTCTGTGATGGGCATCCGCGTCGTTTCGACTATCGAGTGGCGGCAGGGACATCGTTTTTAAAAGCAAAAAGCAAAAATCAAAACAGCGACTACCGGACTCTTCGGGAACATTGTGCAGTCGTTGACGAGCCCTACGAAGCTGCGATCGGGCAACGCCCGTAACCCCCTCACCCGCGGTGTACCTGACACACCTCAGGACTCGACTGGCGACTACTGGAGCTGACAATCTGCCCACGCTCAAGCTTGATCAACTGATCGGCCAGATGGAAATAACGGTCATCGTGGGAGATGACCAGCAACGTCTTACCCTGGGCCCGCAACTCAGGCAGCAGTTCGCAATAGAACACTTCACGGAACGCCGGGTCCTGGTCTGCCGCCCATTCGTCAAAGATGATCACCGGCCGCCCTTCGAGACAGGCAACGATCAACGCCAGGCGCTTGCGCTGGCCCTGGGACAGTTCACGGGTGGAAAACGAACCATTGCTGACGCTGACTTTGTGCTCCAGGTGCAGCTTGGCCAGCCAATCAGATGCCTGGCTATCGAGGCTGGAATCCGGCGCTTCGAGCAGGGTGTCGAACAGGTGGAAGTCCGAGAATACCGCCGAAAACAGCTGGCGATAATCGTCCCGCCCGTCCGCCGCCACAGGTCGGCCATCGACCCGCACTTCGCCACTTTCCGGCACGTACAGGCCGGCAATCAGCTTGGCCAGGGTGGTCTTGCCGCTGCCGTTGCCTCCTACCAGGAAGGTAATCTCGCCAGGCTTGAGGGTCAGCGTGACCGGGCCAAGGGTAAAAACTTCATCCTCGCGCTCACTGAAATAACCATGGGTCAGACCATCCAGCTCCAGGGTCACGCCCTTGGCCTGCACCGCAGGCGCCGGCGTTTGCGAGCGGGCTTCGGCTTCCAGTTGCGCAAGGGTCGCTTCAATCCGTGCGCTGGCGACCCGTGCCTGACTCATCTGCGGCAGGTTCAGCAGCACGCCTTCCAGAGGGCCCATCATGTATAGGAAAACCATCACGTAGCCGGTGATCACCGCCGTGTCGGAAGGCACCCACAGGCGCAGGAACAGCACCACACCAATCAGCACCAGAAACAGCAAACGCCCCCAGCCACCGGTAATGGCGAACAGCATCAGGCCCTTGGCCCGGTTGCGGCGCACTTGCTCGACAGCGCTGACCAGCACTTCATCGAGAAAACGCCGGGCCTTGGAGCGGTTGAGTTTGAGTTCCTTGGCCCCCGAGACCATGGCGTCGAAATGACCGAAGAGTTCGTCCTGGCTGGCACCGGCCTTGCGGAAGTACTGCAGCATGTGGGAATGGCACAGGTGGTAGCCCAGGGAGCCAAGGCCGATGGCCAACACCGAAACCAGAAATATCACCCACGACAGGTATGCCAGGTAGCCCAGGCAACCGAGCACCACCACGGCACTGGTCACCAGCATCGGGAAGCCGGTAAAGAAGTTCGACAAGGTGGTGGTGTCGTCGGCCAGGGCCGCCTGGATACGTCCGCGTCCGGCCTTTTCCAGCCCGCGCAGGGGCGCCGCAACCACGTGCCGTGAAATGTGCATGCGCAGGGTGGCCAGGCCTTGTTGACTGAGGTAGGCGAACAACGCCCTGGACAGCACCTGGCTGCCCATCACCAGGGCTATCACCAGCACGAAGGGCAGCGCATAGCTGGCCAGGCCGTCCAGTGGAGCATTCAGGGCCTGGTTGATCAGCGCCACCAGCAACACGTTGGCCAGACCGCAGACCAGGCTCGCGCCAATGGCCACGGCCAGCCGTGTGTGCGAGGTGCGAACCAGCATACCGAACAATGACATGGTGTCTCCTTGGGGGTCGGCTGGCGCAGGCCGTCACGCCGCCGCCATCGATAAATTGGGTTCCCGGAATAGACGAAGCCTGTGGCGGATTCTTTAGGACGCGGCATTATTGCAGGTATTGGGAATTAGGTGCTGTTGCTATAGACTCTCATTCTCGCCTGAGGGCGACCTGTCTGCTTCGGAGTCTGTTGCAATGCCCATTACCCGCCGTCGGGCCCTGACCGGCCTCGCATTGTTGCCGGTCGCGCTGTGCGGCTTGCCTGTGGTCCGCGCTGGCGATCCGACACTGCCGAAAGTCGATATTGTCAGTTTCGAGCCTGCCCTTACCGAAAGCCTGCTCGGCCTCGGCGTGGCGCCCCGGGCGGTGGTCAACGCCGGGTATTATCGCGAGTTCGTCGCCAGCCCGGAATTGCCCGACGATGTGCTGGATCTGGGCCCGAGCATCGAGCCCAATCTGGAGTACCTGCAACGCCTGGCGCCGGAGCTGATCATCGGCACCTCCTGGCAGCTGGAAGGCACCTTGCTCTCGCGTATCGCGCCGTTGCGCAGCTTCGATATCTATAGCGCGAACGCCCAGCCCTATCGCAATGCCGGCCAGGTAGTGCTGGAGCTCGGCGCTCTGGTGAACCGGCGCGCCGAGGCCCAGGCATTGCTGGAACAGACCGACCGCCTGCTCGAGCAGTTGCGCGTCAGGCTGGCACCGGTCAGCCAGCGCCCGGTGTACATCGCGCGCCTCAACCCGGACGGTCGCCACCTGTTGCTGTTCGGTGCCAAGGGCATGTATCAGGCCGTACTCGAGCGCCTGGGTCTGCGCAATGCCTATCAGGGCCGCACCAATGCCTGGGGCGGCAGCCCCGCGGTGGGCATCGAGACACTGCTTGAGCAACCCGACGCATCGCTGCTGTATTACACCAACCCCCGCGAAGCTCTGGCCGCCCAGCGCCGGCTGGACAACAGTCCGATCTGGCGCGCTTTGCCGATGATCCGCGAAGGCCGCGCCCTGGGGCTGCCACGGTTCTACCCCAGTGGCGGGTTGCTGACCGCGCAGCGCCTGGCCCTGTCCATCACCGAACAACTGCTCGCCATGGAATCCAACCGTGCCTGAACCCACTTCACCCCTGCGCCGGCAACCGGTCTGGCTGGCCCTCGGTCTGCTATTGATCGCCCTGGCCCTGAGCGTCCACCAGGGCAATTCGCTGTTGGCCCATGTTTCATGGAGCACTGCCATCGGCCCGGCGTCACCCGAGGATCTGCCCGCCCTGCTGGTGCGCTACAGCTTTTTGCCACGGCTGGTGATCAGCCTGCTGGTGGGCGCGGCCCTGGCCCTGGCCGGGGTGATATTCCAGCAAGTGCTGCGCAACCCCATTGCCGAACCGACCACCCTGGGCGTGGCTTCCGGTGCCTACCTGGCCCTTTCCGCCTGCGCAATCTATGCCCCGGGCCTGCTGGACGGCGGCCAGGAAGGCGTGGCCCTGGCCGGCGCCGCCCTGGGCATGCTCGCGGTGCTGGGCCTGGCCTGGAGCCGGCGCCTGTCGCCAGTGGCGCTGATTCTCTCGGGGCTGATCATCAACCTGTATTGCGGGACCCTGAGCACCTTGCTGGTGCTGGCCAACCATGAAGTCTTGAGCAATCTGTTCATCTGGCAATCGGGCTCGCTGAACCAGAACAGCTGGCAGGATGTGTATCATCTGGCGCCACGCCTTGGGGTGGCTGCACTGCTCGCCGCACTGCTGGCCCGGCCGCTGCAACTGCTGGGCCTCAACGATGCAGCGGCCGGCAGCCTGGGCCTGTCGCCCAACCGCCTGCGCCTGATGGCCCTGGCCGTGGCCGTGGCCTTGAGTGCCAGCGCCATCGCCAGTGTCGGGGTGATAGGTTTTGTCGGCCTGGCCGCTCCCGCCCTGGCCCGCCTGGCCGGCGCCCGCACCCTGCGCCAGCGTTTGCTCTGGGCACCCTTGTTCGGGGCCTTGCTGCTGCTATTGGCCGACCAGGTGGTTCAGGCGTTGGCGCCGCTGCTGGGGGGCGAGATCCCCACCGGCATCCTCACTGCGTTCCTTGGTGCGCCGCTGCTGCTGGTGCTGCTGAGCCGCCTGCATGAAACCCGCCTCAACCCGCCAGCCGCCCGCGCAACCGCTCAGGTCGCCCGGCTCAAACGCACCAGCTGGATATTGCTCGCAGTGCTGGCCATTGCCCTGTTCCTTGCGCTGACCTGGGGCCGCGGGCCGGATGGCTGGTATTTCAGCAGCGGCGCCGAGTTCGACGCCCTGCTGCCATGGCGCGCGCCCCGGGTTGCCGCGGCCTTTGGCGCCGGCATCCTGCTGGCCCTGGCCGGGACCTTGATGCAACGCATGACCGGTAACCCCATGGCCAGTCCGGAGATGCTCGGCGTGAGTTCCGGCGCCGCACTGGGCGGCATTTTTGCCCTGCTGCTGGTGCCCGGCTTCAGCCCTTTGCTGTTGTTGCTGGCGGCCACCTTTGGCGCCCTGCTCGCCTTGCTGGCCATCGTCGCCCTGAGCTGGCGCAGCGCCTTCGCCCCCGACCGCATGCTGCTCACCGGCGTGGCCCTGAGCACATTGCTCAACGCCTTTGCCGCGCTGTTCATGGTCAGCGGCGATTCCCGGGTGCTGCTGATGCTCAGCTGGATGACCGGCTCAACCTATCGCATAGACGCCAGCCAGGCAGTGATCATCTGCGCCCTGGCCGCGCTGTTCCTGCTGGTCACACCGTTGTGCAACCGCTGGCTGGCGATCATGCCGCTGGGCGCCGAACGCACCCGGGCGCTGGGGATTTCCCTGGGCGGCAGCCGTCTGCTGTTACTGCTGCTGACTGCGGTGATGACCGCGGCGGCCACCCTGGTGGTCGGGCCGCTGAGTTTCGTCGGCCTGATCGCGCCGCACATGGCGCGCCTGCTGGGCGCACAACGGCCGGTCGCACAATTGCTGCTTTCGGCCCTGCTGGGCGGCACGCTGCTGGTGCTGGCCGACTGGCTGGGGCGCAACCTGGTGTTCCCGTGGCAGATCCCCGCCGGGATGTTCGCCACCTTCATCGGCGGCCCGTATTTCATGTGGTTGCTGGCGCGCAAGCGCTGATCCGGAGCAGGACAGAATCCGTCAAGAAATAAAATCTAAATAGTTCTGATTCCCATTCGTTACAGTTTTACCTAAGCTTCGCCTGCACCAACTGCGCCGGCCACTGCCGGGCAGTTGTTTTCGGGCCGGCATACGCGAGAAAACACTAACGGAGAAGCATCATGACCACGCCTAACTTCACCCTTCTTCTGGCTGACGGCCGCAGCGTGATCGCCCGGGTGGCGGACGATGGTAACGCCAGCCTGACCATCGAGGGTGTTGCCCCGGTGTATTTCCGCCGCCAGGATGCCCATGTGCAACTGGAAAGCCTGCCCGAAACGTTCCCGGTCAGTGGTCTGCTGGCACTGCTGGGCCAGGTCTTCTGCAATTCGTCCCGCGTCCCGCTGCTGGAAGTCAGTGCCCCGCTCTCCCTCGACCGCGCACGGGATGCCATACGCCAGGGGGTGTTCGACACCCTGCTCGGTCATGATGGCCATACCGCACGCCTGGCCTGCTCGCGCAGCAGTTTCTGGCAACACCCGCTGCCCTGGCTTACTACCAGTTCCGCCGCCGGCATGCCGCTGCGCTACACCTTCAGCGGGGAAAAGCGCCACCCGCAGCGGCCACCCATTCCCCACGGCGAGGTCTATCGCCGCGAACTGCCCGGCCTGAACACCACCTTCAGCTTGCGCACCGTGGACATCGGTCTGGACCTGGAGCGTTTCAACCGCTGGATGAACCTGGAGCAGGTCGCGTTCTTCTGGGAGCAGACCGGCAGCCTGGATGAACATGCCGCGTACCTGCAACAGATGCTGGATGACCCGCGGGTGCTGCCACTGATCGGCAGCTACAACGACGAGCCGTTTGCCTATTTCGAGATCTACTGGTGCAAGGAAGACCGCATCGCCCCCTATTACGATGCACAGGACCACGACCGCGGCTGGCACGTGGTGGTCGGCGAGAGCAAGCACCAGAGCGCCGGCAAGCTCAAGGGCTGGTTCCGCTCGCTGATGCACTACATGTTCATCGACGAGCCGCGCACCCAGCGCATCCTCGGCGAACCGCGGATCGACCATACCCGGCAGATCGGTTTCCTTGAGTCCCAGGGTTTCGGCAGGCTCAAGACCATCACCCTGCCCCACAAGAAAGCCGCCCTGCTGCGCCTTGAACGCGAGACGTTCTTCGACGACTACCACCCCTGATCCATCGTATTTGGCCGCACGCTGCCTGATGGGGATCGGGTAGCGCGCGGCCTGCCCTTAATCAACTAAAAAAATAATCACTTCTCACTCCGGAACCTCCATGCACGCAAAAAACCTCTTCGCCTACCATCCCTTGGCGCTGGCCCTGTGTCTCAGTGGCCTGCCACTGAGCACCGCCTTCGCCGCCGAGCAACCCGCTACCGCAGCGCCCGGGGGCGCGCTGATGCTGGAAGAAACCAGCATCAATGCCAAAGCCGTCGAGAACCCCACCGGCCATGTCAGCGGCCCGGTGGCGATGCGCAGCACCAGCGCCAGCAAAACCGACGCGGCGATCAAGGAAATCCCGCAGTCGGTGTCGATCATCACCCGCGATGAAATGGACCAACGCAAGGCCGATACCCTGGCCGAAGTCCTGAGCTTCACCCCGGGGGTGATTACCCAGCCGGGGGGGTTCAGCCGCGTGGGCGATGACTTCGTGATCCGTGGCTTCAACGTGGGCTCGGGCACCGGCGGTATTCTGCGCGACGGCATGAAACTGCAAGGCAGCGTGTATGACGGCGGCATCGAACCCTACGGCCTGGAGCGCGTGGAAGTGGTCAAGGGCGCGTCTTCAGTGCTGTACGGCCAACTGTCGCCGGGCGGCCTGATCAACACCATCACCAAGCGCCCGACCGATGTCCCGCTGCATGAAGTCAACGTCGAATACGGCAGCCATGCGCGCAAGCAGTACAGCTTCGACCTGGGCGGCCCGCTGGACGACCAGGGGCAGTTTTCCTACCGCCTCACGGGCCTGTGGCGCGACAGTGACACCCAGACCGTCGACGCTCCCGATGACCGTCGCTACATCGCGCCGGCCTTCACCTGGCGTCCGGACGAGGACACCTCGCTGACCTTCCTCGCCAGCTACCAGGAAACCCGCACCAGCTTCGCGCCGCCGCTGGACTACGACCTGACGACGTCATCCAGCACCCTTTACCCCAAGGTCGACCGCGATTTGTTCACCGGCGAGCGCGGCTTCGATCACTACAACAACTACTCGACCACCATCGGCTACCTGTTCGAACACAGCTTCACCCCTGACCTGAAAATCCTGCATTCGCTGCGCCACTTCGATGCAAACCTGAGCTGGGACTACATGCAAATTGCCGATACCGGCAGCGCCGCCTTGCGCAATCAGGGACTGCTGGCCCGCAGGGCGAGCATCCGCCGTGAGCACTCCGAAGGCTGGACCAGCGACAATAACGTGCAATGGACCCTCAACAGCGGCCGCTGGCAGCACACTCTGCTGGCCGGGGTGGATTACTACCACAAGACCTACGACTCGCATCGCTACGCTGGCGCCACTTCGCTATTCAACCCGGACGCACCGGTGTACGACGCACCGACCACCATTACCTCGGCCGATAGCGGATCGGATCTGCACAGTTCGCAGACCGGTCTTTACCTCCAGGATCAGATCAAGTTCGACGACAAGTGGATTCTGGTCCTGGGCGGTCGCCAGGACTGGGCCGAGAGCCGAACCTATGCCAATGCCACCGGCAAGCGCACGCCACGGGAAGACAAGAAAGCCACTGGCCGCATAGGCCTGGTGTATGAAGCAGACAATGGCCTGGCGCCGTACATCAGCTGGAGCCAGTCGTTCTTGCCGGCCAACGTGTTCAACGCCAACGCCGACACCTCGTTCGAGCCAACCGAAGGCGAACAGTACGAAATGGGTGTGCGCTACACCCCGCCAGGCATGAATGCGCTGTTGACCGCCGCGGTGTACGACCTCAAGCAGAAAAACTCCCTGAGCACCGACCTCACCGGCAACACCGTGCAGTTCGGTGAGACCCGCTCCCGGGGTGTCGAGCTGGAGGCAAAAGCCGAGATCACCGCCAACCTCAGCACCACCGCCTCCTATACCTACACCGATGCCAAGATTACCGAAGACTCCGTGGCCAGCCGGGTCGGTACCCGCATCGACGGCGTGCCTTACCACATGGCCAGCCTGTGGGCCGACTATCGCCTGAGCGCCCTGGATCTGCCCAAGGTCGTGCTCGGCGGCGGCGCCCGCTACATGGGTACCAGCCGCACCTCCAGCTCGGACCTGGACGAGAAGGTTGACGCCTACACCCTGTTCGACGCGAAAGTCAGCTACGAAGTCGACGACAACTGGACCGTGGCCATGAAGGCGCAAAACCTGTCCAATGAGAAGTACCTGTTCTGCAACGTTTCTTGCCGTTATGGCGACGAGCGCACGTTGATCGGTTCGGTCAATTACCGCTGGTAAACGAGGTACCGCATTCTGTAGGAGCGAGCTTGCTCGCGAGCTGTGTGCGTATGGCAAAGCTCGCGAGACAAGCTCGCTCCTACAGGAGGATCGGGTGTTGGATATGCAAAAACGCCGTGGTCCGTTTCGGGGGGCTGCGGCGTTGTTCTTTGTTGAAAAGCTCGCGAGCAAGCTCGCTCCTACAGGAGGATCGGGTGTTGGATATGCAAAAACGCCGCGGTCCGTTTCGGGGGCTGCGGCGTTGTTCTTTGTTGAAAAGCTCGCGAGCAAGCTCGCTCCTACAGGGGGCCGGGTGTTGGATGTGCAAAAACGCCGCGGTCCGTTTCGGGTCAGCGGCGTTGTTATTTGTAGGAGCGAGCTTGCTCGCGAGCTGTGTCGGTCCAGCGTCAGGCCTGCATCGCCTCGCGCAGGCTGGCCGGGCGCATGTCGGTCCAGTTGGCTTCGATGTATGCCAGGCACTCGGCCCTGGAGGCCGCGACGCCTACCGCTGACCAGCCTTGCGGCACGGCCTTGAACTCGGGCCAGATCGAGTATTGTTGCTCCCCATTGATCACCACCAGAAACTGCGTGTCTTCACGGTCAAATGCCATCGGTTGTCTCCTGCAGATAGTTGGGCAGACCGGTGTCACAAACACAGGCCTGCCCATGGAAGACGCTCGACACAGCCCTGAAATTAGTCCTGCCCCCATTCGCCCCGTTACATTTCAGCCTTGGCCACCAGGCGCCGCTCAACCAGATTGTCACGGTTGAGGCCATAACGACGGGCCGTCAATACCCCGACCAGGCCCATCATCGCGCAGAACATCACGCACACCCAGGCACTCCACGGCATCAGCGCAATCAGCAGCAACGGCGTGGTACTGGCCCACAATGCGTAGGCAATGTTGTAGGTGAAGGAAATCCCCGAGACGCGGATCGGCGCCGGAAACAGGCCGACCATGACCGAAGGCACCACCCCGACAATTCCGCAGGTCAGACCGGCGAAGGCGTATGCCAGGCCGGGCAAGGCCCATTGACCCACCAGACTGGCGTACAGCAGGCCAATGCCCAGCGGCAGCAGCACGCTGTAGAGCACGATGCTGCGCCATACGCCAATGCGGTCGACGATCAGCCCGGCCAGTACACAACCGATATTCAAAAACACGATGCCCAGACTGCTCAGGGCAAAGGTATGACTGGCCGTCATGCCAAAGCGCTGCTGCATCACGGTCGGGGTGATCACCACAAACACCACCACGGCACTGGTCAGCACGCAGGTGAGCAATGCCGCCGGCAGCAACGACGCCCGGTGATCGCGCAATACGGTGCGCAGCGGGAACTCTGCCCGGCCCTCTTTGCGTTCGCGCAAAGCCAGAAATACTGGGGTTTCACTGAGCCAGCGGCGCAACCACACGCCAATCACACCAAACACGCCGCCGAGCAGGAACGGGAAACGCCAGGCGTAGTCGAGAATTTCTGCCGGGGTAAAGAGTTGTGCCAGCAGTGTCGCGGTCAAGGCGCCGATCAGATAACCGAAGGTCAACCCGGCCTGCAAAAAGCCCAGGGCAAAGCCCCGGCGCCCGGCCGGCGCGTGTTCGGCGACAAACACCCAGGCGCTGGGCACCTCGCCGCCGACTGCCGCCCCCTGCAGGATGCGCAGGGCCAACAGGATCAGCGGCGCGAAATAACCGATATCGGCATAAGTGGGCATGATGCCGATCAGCAGACACGGCAGTGCCATCATCAGAATACTGAGGCTGAACACCCGCTTGCGCCCCAGATGGTCGGCAAAGTGCGCCATCAGGATTCCGCCCAGCGGACGTGCCAGATAGCCGGTCACGAAAATGCCGAAGCTTTGCAGCAAGCGCAGCCATTCAGGCATGTCCGGCGGGAAAAACAGTTGACTGAGGGTCAGGGCAAAGAACACGAAAATGATGAAATCGTAGATCTCCAGCGCCCCGCCCAGAGCTGCCAGCCCCAGGGTTCGGTAGTCGGAACGGGAAAAACGCACCGTTGTGGCTTGGGTATCGGCAGACATAATTACGCTCAATGTGAACTGGACGCGCCTATGTTGGCGCTTGAAGTCGAGGGCGCGAGCATAGCAAATCTGCCCCTGTTCTGTGGCAGCCGGCTTGCCGGCGATGCTTCAGACACACCGCAGCGACTGCATCGCTGGCAAGCCAGCTCCCACAACTGCACACAAGCCCTGCGCCAATGCCCCCAATATGCCCATGTGGGAGCCGGCTTGCCGGCGATGCTTCAGACAAACCCGGGCGACTGCATCGCTGGCAAGCCAGCTCCCACAACTGCACACAAGCCCTGGGCCAATGCACCAATACGCCCATGTGGGAGCCGGCTTGCCGGCGATGCTTCAGACAAACCCGGGCGCCTGCATCGCTGGCAAGCCAGCTCCCACAAGTGCACACAAACCATGGGCCAATGCACCAATATGCCCATGTGGGAGCCGGCTTGCCGGCGATGCTTCAGACAAACCCGGGCGACTGCATCGCTGGCAAGCCAGCTCCCACAAGTGCACACAAACCATGGGCCAATCATGGGCCAATACGCCCCGTGGGAGCCGGCTTGCCGGCGATGGCTGCCCCGGCTGCATGCTATCCCTGCCAGCCTCCGCCCAGCGCGGCGTATACGTCCACCAATGACAACGACACCTGGGCCGTGCTCTCGACCAGCGCGGCCTGGTTGGCCAGCAATGCATTTTGTACGGTCAATACGTTCAGAAAATCCACCGTGCCCTGGGCGTACTGTTGATGAACACTGTCCAGTGCATGCTGACTATGCTCCACCGCCTGTGTGAGGCTGTCGCGCCGGCGCTGACCGGCCTGATAGGCAACCATCGCGTCGTCCACTTCGTGCCAGGCCCGCAACACGGTTTTGCGATAGGCAATGGCCGCTTCTTGCTGGCGTCCTTCCTGCAATTGCAACGCCCCTTGCAAACGTCCGCCCTCGAACAGCGGTACGCTCAAGCCCGGTCCAAAGGCAAAACTGCGCGAACCCCAACTGCCCAGATCCGACAGTTGCAGCGCCTGAAACCCGAGGCTGCCGGACAAGGTGATACGCGGATAAAAATCCGCCCGGGCCATCCCGATCGAGGCTGTAGCCCCATGCAGACGGGCCTCGGCACGGCGGATATCAGGACGCCGCTGCGCCAGTTGACTGGGCAGACCGACCGGTACATCAGCCCCAAAGGCCGGAACCGCCTGGGGTTCGCTCAGTTGCTGTGCCATCGCCCGTGGCTCTCGGGCCAGCAGCAGGCTGAGGGCGTTGATCAACTGCGCGCTGTGCTGTTGCAAAGGCGCCGTTCGCGCTTCGATTTCTGCCACCTGGGCCGCCGCTTCGGACACTTCCAGATCGGTGGCCACCCCCTCTTTTACCTGCAACCGGGTCAACTCCAGGCTGCGCCGGGCAATCTGCAGGTTCTGCTGCACCACTGCCAGGGCCTGCTGGGTGGCTCGCAACTGGATATAGTGCTGTGCGGTCTGCACGATCACCAGTAACTGCACGCCATGGCGGTCTTCTTCGGCCATCTGCACAGAAGCATCGGCCGCTTCCACAGAGCGTTTGACCCGGCCCCACAAGTCGGCTTCCCAACTGAGCCCCAACCCGCCATTCCACAGGTTGAACGCCTGTTTGCCACTGTGGCCCGAGGGGTCGTTCAAACCCTGCTGACTGTTGCGGCTACGGCTGTAAGCCAGGGACCCGTCAACCGCAGGCAGGCTGTCAGCCGCGATTTGCCGGCGAATGGCCCGGCTCTGCTCAAGCCGGCTGGCAGCCAGCTGCACATCAAAGTTGCTCTGCTGTGCTTCTTGCACCAGGGCCGATAATTGCGCATCGCCAAAACTGTCCCACCAGCGCGGGTCTACCGCAGACTCGACGGTGCGGCTATGACCCTGCTCACTTGCCACCGGAGCCCAACGCTCAGCCAGTTGCGGCACGGGGGCCTGAAAATCCGGCCCCAGTACACAACCACTCAAAGCCAGCGCGCTGTAACAGGCCACAGCGCAGACCAGAAAACCAGGCTTCATCGCACACTGACCTGTTCATTGGCAGTGGCTGTGGTGTCGATGGACGCATCCACCGACATTCCCAGACGCAGCCGCCCGGCTGACAACTGTCCCTGGTCCAGAGTGACTTTCACCGCAATGCGCTGCGCCACCTTGGTGAAGTTGCCAGTGGCGTTGTCCGGGGCAATGGCCGAAAACGTTACCCCTGTGGCCGGCGCAATACTGTCGACGACACCGAGCAGGGTTTCGCCGGGAAAGCTGTCGACCTTGATCGTGACCCGTTGCCCCGGGCTGACGTGGGTCAGTTGGCGCTCCAGAAAGTTGGCGACCACATACGCCTGGGCCAACGGCACCACCGCCAGCACTGAGTCACCCGGTTTTACATAGGCACCCAGGCGCACGCTGCGCCGGCCAACTACGCCATCGAAGGGCGCCACCAGGCGGGTGTGGGACAAGTCCAGCTCGGCCCGGGCCTGCAAGGCTTCGGCATGCTGTACCGAAGCCCGGGCAGCAGTGGTTTGCGCCACCAGCACCCGGGTTTGCTGGCGGGCGGCCTCCAGCGCAGCACGGTGTTGAGCCAGTTCGGCACGGGCGATCTGTGAGCGGTTTTTTGCCTGCTGCGAGTTTTGCAGCGTGCCCGCGCCCTGCCCGGCCAGATGTTCATAGCGCTGCAATTCATGCCGGGCAAACTCAACCTGGGCCAGATCAGCGTCAACCGTGGCACTGGCCTGCTCGATCAGCGAACGCTGACGCTCGAGCATGGCCAGCGCGTTGGCCAGTTGTGCCTGGGCCGTCGCCACGTTGGCCCGGGTTGCTTGCAGATTGGTCTGGTAGTCCTGGGGATCAATGCGTACCAGCAACTGACCTGCCTTGACCGGCTGGTTGTCTTGCACCAGCACCTCATCGATAAAGCCTGCGACTTTTGGCGCGATCAAGGTGTAGTCGGCACTGACAAAGGCATCATTGGTGCTTTGTACTGTGCTGGTGGCAAAGATCAGTTGCCATAGCCCGTACAGCACGACTATCGCCACCAGGCCCGCACTGCCCAGTACCCAGGGCTTGCGCCCGATTGTTGTGGTCATTTCACGGCTCCAACAGCTGTGCCCGGCGGATAGATCCGCGTCGGGCCAAAAGGAATTAATACAATTAACAACAGCGCCAGACCGGCCATGTACAGATAGAGGTCTGAAGAGGTCAGGACCACCGCCTGCTGGTGTATCCGGTGTGCCAGATCTGTACTGCCAGCCACCAGCGGCGAGTTACCCAGGCGATCGATCAGCATCGTCGAGTGGAAGTGCTCGCGGTTGAGTGTCAACACCCCAAGAAGGCTGCCCGCGGCCGTTGCCGAAAAGCCTTTGACGGTATTGAACCAGGCCGAGGCAAACGGCCCGTCGGCCGGGTTCAGGCCACCGGTGGCCAACATCAACAAAGGAATCACTGCCATCGGCTGGGCGATGATTTGAATCGCCTGCAACGGGTAGAAGTTCTCCCGGCTCCACGCCGCCGTCACTTGTGAACCGATGCCACAGGCCAGTGCCAGCAACCCGAGACCTATGGCCAGAACCCAGCGGCAATCGACCCGGCGCAGGTTGCACAGGGCAACCACCAGCGGCAGCGCAAGCAATTGCGGCAGCGCCACCAGCAACATCACCGGAGCGGTTTCCAGCGGGCGATAGCCCTGGATCTGGGCCAGATAGCTGGAGGGAATCTTGATCACTGCCAGCAACACAAACAGCACCCCGCCCAGGGTCAGCAAGGCGTGGGCCAGATTGCGGATTTTCAGCAATTGCAACTTGAAGAACGGCAGTGGATGAAACCATTCGTTGATAAAGAACAGCACCAGCAGCGTGCCGCCGCCGAAGATGAAAAACCGGATCATCGGCGACTCCAACCAGTTCAGGCGCTGGCCCAGTTCCAGCGCCAGAACCAGCATGATCAGGCCCGGCAACCCCAGGAGCAGGCCGCGCCAGTCAAACTGTTTGAAGCGCTCAAGGCGCAGCGGGTCCTGCGGCAGACCCCAGGCCACACAGCCCATTGCCAGCAGGCTTAGCGGCACAATCTGCCAGAACGCCCATTGCCAGCCGGCATATTCCACCCACCATGCGGACAGCGGCGTACCGAAGCTGGGGCCGAAGGTTGCGGTCAGCGCATAGCTGCCCAGGCCGTAAAGGCGAATGCCCGGGGGTAAAAACCGTAGCGCCACCGACATCAGCATGGGCGGCAACGCGCCACCGGCAAACCCCTGCAAAGTGCGCAGCACCATCAGTACATCAACGTTAGGGGCAAACGGACAGAGGATGCCCAGCAGCAAAAAGGCACCTATAGCACACAGGGTGAAACGGCGCAGGGAGAATGTCGCAGCACACCAGGGTGCAAACGCCATGGCGCTGATCGACGTGGCGCTGTACACCGCCAGCAACCAGGTGCCCTCGTCATAGCCAATGCCCATGGCGCCACGGATATCGGGCATTGCCACCTTGGTCACGTTCTCGTTGAACCCCGAGACCAGCACCGCCAGCAATACCCCTACCAGCCCGGTAAAAATCCGCAGGCCAAAAGCAGCATTGGCTGGGGGGGATTTGGCTGACATCGCGGCAATCGTGGAACCGGCGGTCAGCGAGGTCATGCCCCGCCCTCCGGCGCCAAATGACGCCCACGTTTAAAACGCCAATACATGGCTGACTCCGTCTTTTAGATGACGAAAAGTTTAACCAGCAGGCAATGCTATAAAAATTGATAAATAGCTAACTATGGAGTGCGTCGGACGCAATCCACAGCCAGATCGAGAGCAAGCGTGTGCCTGAAGCGAGGATCTCTCAGGCCACGGCGTTATCGCAGAACGTCTTGAGGGTGCGGCGCAGCCAGCGGTGGGCATGGTCGTTGTCCAGACGCGGGTGCCAGGCTTGAAAGATTTCAACCGGTTGCAGGGGGATCGGCAATTCGAAAGGACGCAGTTTCAAACCCATTGGGGCCAGGGTGTTGAGCAAGACCTGGGGCATCAGCGGCAAGATCAAATCCGCGCCGGCCAGGGCAAAAATCGCCGAGTAAAAAGTGGGCGTGGTAAAGGACACCCGGCGCTCCAGCCCCTGCTCGGCCAGCACCGTATCAATCGGCCCGCGAGCCCGGCCCCGGCGCGAAACACTGATGTGGTCAAAGGCGATAAAGCGTTGCGCGGTGATGGGCTGATCGAAGATCGGATGACCTTCCCGCGCCAACCCCACAAAGGGGCAGGTAAACAGCCGCTGGACCTTGATGTCTGAACTGAATTTGTTGGTGGCACAGATGGCCAGGTCAATGCGCCCTTCGCTCAAGGCTTCATCATCGGTGAAGCCTTCAGGTACTACCCGCAGCGACGCCTTGGGCATCTCCAGGGCCATTTGCTGACGCAAGGCACCCCCGTACACACCGAAAAACACGTCATTGGCGCGAATGCTGAAGGTGCGCTCCAGCAGGCGCAGATCACTGTCCTGGCTCTGGGTGAAGACACCGTGGGCCAACTCCACCACGCCCCGCACCTGCTCGCGCAATTCCAGCGCCCGGGGGGTGGGCACCAGGCCACGTCCCGAACGCACCAGAATCGGGTCGTTCAAGGCATCGCGAATGCGGGTCAAGGTGCGGCTCATGGCCGGAGCACTCAGGTTCATGCGCCGGGCGGCGCCCACTACCGAGCCCTCTTCGAGCAAGACATTCAGGGCAACCAGCAGATTCAAGTCAGGTATTTGCATGGGGCCAAAGGGTAGCGTTTAACGCGCCGGATCGCTAGACGGGCAATTCTGCATTGTTGCATGACAGGTAAAACTGTATCGCCACTTGTTAGGTAGCTAACTAAGTTAAGGATTGGTACATTGTTTCCCGTCAGGCCGAGGCCTGACGCTCTCTTTGGTTGAGATTTTTGGCCATTACCGGATCCCCATGATGGTAATGGCCTTTTTTATTTCTTGAACCACGCCACAACGCTTCCCCCGAATCCCCCCCTCTTATCGCGCCATGGCAACCCCGTTGCCGGTGGTGGCCTGACTGTTCCTGAACTACGCTCCGTGCGCATTCCATTACAGGGTTTGGGGGCTTTATGCAGCTAGGCAATAAAATTTCGAAACTGGAGCGGCTGCTCTGTAAATACAGCCGCTGGATTCATGCCGCGCGAATCAGCCTCGCCTTTCTGACCACCTTCGTTGCCATCCGCTATTTCAAACTCGACGGCGCGTCTTACGCCCTGATCACCATGCTGATCGTGATGGGGCCCCAACCTTACTGGGGCAATGTGTCTTCCCGTGCCGTACAGCGCACCTTCGGCACCGTCATTGGTGCGCTGTCCGGGCTGGCGGGGCTGTATATGGAGCTCTACTCGTTTCCCGCGATGCTGGCGTGGAGCGCGGTCACGATGTTTATCGCCGGTTACCTGACCCTGGGTAAACACCCCTATATGGCCCTGTTGATCGGCGCCACCCTGGCGGTGGTCAGTTGCGCACCGCCCAACGACATGGAGTCGGCAATCACCCGCAGTCTTTATGTACTGGCAGGTTCGGTACTGGCCATGCTCTTCACCAGTATTTATCCGCAACGGGCGTATACCGACATGCGAATCAAATTCAGCGAAAGCCTGGGCAAACTCAGCGAGTTGTATGAAGCGTACTTCTCCCCGCTGGTGCTGGAGCGGCCCAATCTGGATGACAAGTTGAAAGACGAGCTGGACACAGTGGTCAAGCTACGCAATTACGTGTCGGCGGCCAGCAACGAAAGCAATTTGAAGCCCGAAGTTTTCAACTCCATGCAGACCCTGCACCGCAATTTGTTCACCACCATGAGCCTGATGATTGATGCCTACTGGGCGTCCCATGAAGGGCATAAGCTGATTGAGAGCGAGCCCGCCCTGCGCGACCTTAATCGTTTGATCCCGCAGGCCCTCGAGTCGCTGCAGGACAAGCTGTGCAACGGTGTTTCGGATAACCAGATCAGCGGTGAACTGCGCCAGAAAGCCAACGACTTGAAAGAGCTGGTGCTCAAGTGCATCGATGGCAAGGTCAACGAAACCCAGTTTTATGCCTTTGTCTGGCTGAGTCTGCAAATGCTCCGGCAACTGACCGATCTCAACGACCAGCTGCATGCTGCGCTTTACCAAAAAGGCCATCGGCATCTGTTGCTGAAAAATCCCCTTCAAGCCCATAAATAGCGCCAGGCACTCTGGGTGCGCAATCGTCTATCTGGAGGCTAACAGGCGATCGGCCCGCTATTTTTCAGCAACCCATCACTCATTTAAATGACATATCGCACTAAAGATTAATAATTCTTCACTCAAAACAATGGGTTATCGGGTACCAAAGGCACTTGAAATCTCGCCAATACCTTCGTAACCCTGAATCGCCCCTAGTTTCGTAGACACCTCCAAGCCTTAAAATGAGGCCCATTAGGAGGTGCCATGAGCAACCAGCGATATCCCGAAGAATTCAAAATCCAGGCGGTCAAACAAGTGACCGAAAAGA
>NZ_SCFG01000016.1:0-93535 GCF_022496645.1 Pseudomonas sp. TMW22089 | reverse complement strand
CGATTACATCGAGATGTTTTACAACCCAAAACGACGCCACAGTTTCAACAATCAGCTGTCACCGGTAGAGTTTGAAAAGCGTTACGCAGCGAGCCTGGAGAGTGTCTAGGAAACCCGGGACTATTCACCTCGCAAATTGGTCTTGGTTGATTGCCGACACCTTAGCAAAAAACTGTTAACCCAACCTACCTATCATGAGCCAATGATCCATGGCAAAACTGCAAAGCAAGCGCAAATCCGTGACCTTGCAGGACACAAACGTGACCGGTTGTGGTTGCCACCCCTTCCCTGCCCCCTGCGCGCGCCCATAGTTTTGCCAGCTCGGGCCCATAGTATTTTTTGATTGAACAGGTCCGGGGGAGTCGAGTAAGCTCCCAGCACTTATCGGAGACAGCACATGTTGCATCACGCCCCCACAGACATTTGTAAGACCACAGGCGAATCTCGCGTGGCCGAATCTGTGTGCGCGAACGCTGCACGATTTTATTTTGGGTATTGGTTTAGCCACTGGCGCGCCTGATACCCACACGGCGCCCACTACTTAGGGGTCGCCTACCAGAGAATTCTCACCCCCGGTCGGCTTCCCGACCGGGGGTTTTGTTTTTTCAGGCCCCGAAAATCATTAATTAAAGGAATCTTCCCCATGAACTACGCCACTTATTACCGCTTCGACCTTTGCACTGCATGGCGATTTATCAGCCGCCGCTCGGGACAGTCAGCCGCCTCCGAACGGACCCACATTGGTGGCACGCATGCACTCACAGCCAGTCTGGCCAATTGTCGAACACCCCAGTAGGGCCGAGCGCGCGGAACAATCCGCCGCCTGCCCAGGACGTACACCATGAACGCATCCATTTCTGCTCTGCCGGTACACCAGTCTCCTGCATCCGTATTGACCCGACGCCTGCCCGGCGCGGCGCAGCTCAAACAGCAGCTGCCCCTCAGCGACACCCTTGGCCGTCAGGTCAGCCAGCAACGCCAGGCCATTCGCGCCATCTTGAACGGTGAAGACTCCCGCTTACTGATAGTGGTCGGCCCCTGTTCCATCCATGACCCGGTCTCTGCTCTGGAATACGCCAGCAACCTTGCCGCTCTGGCCCACGATCTGCGCGACGACATGTTGCTGGTGATGCGTGCCTACATCGAAAAACCTCGCACCACTGTGGGCTGGAAAGGCCTGGCCTACGACCCGCACCTGGATGGCAGTGATGACATGGCCCACGGCCTTACCCTGTCCCGCGAACTGATGCTCGAGATGCTGGGCATGGGCCTGCCAATTGCTACGGAACTACTGCAACCCATGGCTGCCGGTTACTTCGACGACCTGCTGGGCTGGGTGGCCATTGGCGCACGCACCACCGAGTCGCAAATTCACCGCGAAATGGCCAGCGGCCTCGCGATGCCCGTAGGATTCAAAAATGGCACCGACGGCGGCGTGGCGATTGCCAGCGATGCCATGCGCTCTGCCGCCCATGGCCATCGTCACTTCGGGGTCGACAGCCAGGGCCATCCGGCAATCGTCCAGACCCCGGGCAACCCCGACACCCATCTGGTGCTGCGCGGCGGCCATAGCGGCCCGAACTACGACCGCACCAGCGTGGCCCGCGCCCGGGCCGGGCTTGAGAAAAATGCCATACCCGCCCGATTGATGGTGGACTGCAGCCACGCCAACAGCAGCAAAAATCCACTGCGCCAGCCCGAGGTGTTCAATGACGTACTTGCCCAGCGCCTGGAAGGCGACCGCTCGCTGATCGGCATGATGCTCGAAAGCCATCTGTTCGAAGGCTGCCAGCCGTTGAGCGCAACCCTGCGTTACGGTGTGTCCGTGACCGACGGTTGCCTGGGCTGGGATGCGACCGAACAACTGCTGCGCCATGCAGCCGGACAACTGCAGGCGCAGCGCCTCTGCGCCAAGGCTAGCGCCTGAGAGAGCCGGGGGCGGCAGCAAAAATGCCGCCCCGGGAACTTTTGCCAGGAAAAACCCCACTGAATCCGGTAGGCTCAGCACTTTCTTGAAAGGAGTACTCTCTCATGGCTAAAGCCACTGCCCGTCACATCCTCGTTGCCAGCGAAGACAAGTGCAACGAACTGAAAGCACAAATCGAAGGCGGCGCTGATTTCGCCGAAGTCGCAAAAGCTAACTCCACTTGCCCGTCCAGCCGTCAAGGCGGTGATCTCGGCTCGTTCGGCCCGGGCCAGATGGTCAAGGAATTCGACACTGTCGTATTCAGCGCGCCAATCAACGTGGTGCAAGGCCCGGTTAAAACCCAGTTCGGCTACCACCTGCTGGAAGTCACCAGCCGCCAGGACTGATCCCGGCCCTGCGTGAAAACGGCCCGCCTTTGGCGGGCCGTTTCGTATCCGCGATTGCAAGCCTCGTGCTACGTTTCCTCATTCACGAACCCGTCGTGTCTCACCTGAGGAATTGATCATGAGCCTTAAGGGTAAAACTGCCTTGGTTACCGGTTCCACCAGCGGCATCGGCCTGGGCATCGCACAGAGTCTGGCCAGAGCTGGAGCCGACCTGATACTCAACGGTTTTGGCGACGCCAGCAAAGTCGTTGCCGAGATGGAACAGTTCGGCGGCAAGGTTGGCCATCATCCGGCAGATGTCAGTGATCCCGCACAAATCGCCGACATGCTCAGCTACGCCGAACGTGAATTCGGCGGCATCGACATCCTGGTCAATAACGCCGGCATTCAGCATGTCTCCAGCGTTGAAGAATTCCCGGTAGAGCGCTGGGACTCGATCATCGCCATCAACCTGTCTGCGGTCTTCCACAGCACCCGCCTTGCCTTGCCGGGCATGCGCAAACGTGGCTGGGGTCGCATCGTCAATATTGCCTCGGTGCATGGGCTGGTGGGCTCGGTCGGCAAAGCTGCTTATGTGGCCGCCAAACATGGGGTCATCGGCCTGACCAAAGTCGTGGGCCTTGAAACTGCCACCAGCAACATCACCTGCAACGCAATTTGCCCTGGCTGGGTATTGACCCCGCTGGTCCAGAAGCAGATTGACCAGCGTATCAGCCAGGGTATCGACCCCTACCAGGCGCAGCACGATCTGCTGGCCGAGAAACAACCCTCACTGGAGTTCGTCACCCCGCCGCAACTGGGTGAACTGGTGCTGTTCCTGTGCAGCGAAGCCGGCAGTCAGGTGCGCGGTGCGGCATGGAATGTCGACGGTGGCTGGCTGGCGCAGTAAGCCTGCGCATTGCTGCACACCCGACATGCAAAAATGCACACCAACCCTGCACTTATCAGGGTTGTACAGTGCAAATTTGCACTGTTAGCATCGACTATCGTTCGCCCGCGAACACACCTAATAACAAGACAAAGCAGGGAGTTAGTGATGACTGCTCAGGTTTCATCCTCACCGACACAGGATGTCGAGCCGACTCAAAGCACGGTCCTGGCCCAGGTGCGCAACCAGATTGGCCACCTGACCCTGAACCGCCCCGCCGGCCTCAACGCAATCGACCTGGAAATGGTGCGCAGCCTGCAACATCAGCTCGATGCCTGGGCCCAGGACTCAAGGATCAAGGCAGTCGTGCTGCGCGGAGCAGGCGAAAAAGCCTTCTGTGCCGGCGGCGACATTCGCTCGCTGTATGACAGTTACAAGAGCGGTGGCACCCTGCACAAAACCTTTTTCGAAGAAGAGTACGCCCTCGACCTGACCCTGCATCACTACCCCAAACCGGTGCTCGCGCTGATGGACGGCTACGTTCTGGGTGGCGGCATGGGACTGGCTCAGGGCGCCGACCTGCGGCTGGTGACAGAGCGCAGCCGACTGGCAATGCCCGAAGTTTCGATCGGTTATTTTCCGGACGTGGGCGGCAGTTATTTCCTGACCCGAACCCCGGGCCAGCTGGGCACCTACCTGGGGGTCAGCGGCGTGCACATCCGCGCCGCTGACGCGCTGTATTGCGGCCTTGCCGACTGCTACACCGAAAGTGCCCGACTGCCTGAACTGGATCAAAGCCTCGACACCCTGCAATGGCAGCAAAACCCCCTTGAAGACCTCAAGGCGCTACTGGCCACTTTCGCCGTGCCCAACTTGCCTGAGGCACCGCTGGCCAAATTTCGCCCCTTGATTGATCAGGTTTTCGCCCTCGACAGCGTGCCCGCCATCGTCGCCGCACTGCGCGCGACAACAGCTGCCGAAAGCCGCGAGTGGGCGCTTGAAACCGCCGACCTGCTGCAGACACGCTCGCCTTTAGGCATGGCTGTGACCCTGCAAATGCTGCGCCACGGCCGCGAACTCAAGCTGGAACAATGCTTCGCCCTTGAACTGCATCTTGACCGTCAGTGGTTTGATCGCGGCGACCTGATCGAAGGCGTGCGAGCGCTGATTATCGACAAAGATAAAACCCCGCACTGGAACCCGGCCACCCTCGACGAGCTTGATCCGGCCCATGTCGCCAGCTTCTTCACCCACTTCAAACAGCACGGAGTCTGAGCCATGCAAGACCTCGAACTGACTGAAGAGCAGGTCATGATCCGCGACATGGCTCGCGACTTTGCCCGCCGCGAAATCGCCCCCCATGCCCAGGCCTGGGAAAAGGCCGGCTGGATCGACGACGCACTGGTGTCGAAAATGGGCGAGTTGGGCCTGCTGGGCATGGTGGTGCCCGAAGAATGGGGCGGTACCTATGTCGATTACGTGGCCTACGCCCTGGCCGTGGAAGAGATTTCCGCCGGCGATGGCGCCACCGGCGCACTGATGAGTATCCATAACTCGGTCGGCTGCGGCCCCATCCTCAAATATGGCAGCCAGGCACAGAAAGAAACCTGGCTGGCGGACCTGGCAAGCGGCCAGGCCATTGGCTGTTTTTGCCTGACCGAACCCCAGGCCGGATCGGAAGCGCACAACCTGCGCACCCGCGCCGAGTTGCGTGACGGTCAGTGGGTAATCAACGGCGCCAAGCAGTTCGTCAGCAATGGTAAGCGCGCCAAGCTGGCGATTGTGTTTGCTGTGACTGATCCGCAGCTGGGCAAAAAAGGCCTTTCGGCGTTTCTGGTGCCCACCGACACCCCGGGTTTTATCGTTGACCGCACCGAACACAAAATGGGCATTCGCGCCTCGGACACCTGCGCTGTCACCCTGAGCAACTGTACGGTCCCTGAAGCCAGCTTGCTGGGTGAGCGCGGCAAAGGCCTGGCGATTGCCCTGTCCAACCTTGAAGGCGGCCGCATAGGGATTGCCGCTCAAGCCCTGGGGATCGCCCGTGCCGCTTTTGAGGCGGCGCTGGGGTATGCCCGTGACCGGGTGCAGTTCGACAAAGCGATCATCGAGCACCAGAGTGTGGCCAACATGCTGGCGGACATGCAAACCCGGCTCAATGCAGCACGGTTGCTGATCCTGCATGCAGCCCGACTGCGCAGCGCGGGCAAACCGTGCTTGTCGGAAGCCTCGCAAGCCAAGCTGTTTGCCTCGGAAATAGCTGAGTTTGTGTGTTCCAAAGCCATACAGATCCATGGCGGCTATGGCTACCTTGAAGATTATCCGGTGGAGCGTTACTACCGCGACGCGCGAATCACCCAGATCTATGAAGGATCGAGTGAAATCCAACGCATGGTGATTGCCCGGGAGCTGAAGAACTATCTGATCTGACAACAAACCTGCAGGAGCGAGCTTGCTCGCGAGTCTCTAAAGCTCGCGAGGCAAGCTCGCTCCTACAGAGGTTTGGTGCTTGCCGCGGCGTGCCAGTCAGCCGGATTCACTCAGCGCATGGTGATTGCCCGGGGACTGAAGAACTATCTGATCTGACAACAAACCTGTAGGAGCGAGCTTGCTCGCGAGCCTCTAAAGCTCGCGAGGCAAGCTCGCTCCTACAGAGGTTTGGTGCTTGCCGCGGCGCGCCAGTTAGCCGGACTCACTCCGCGCATGGTGATTGCCCGGGACCTGAAGAAATGTCTGATCTGGCAACAAACCTGTCGGAGCGAGCTTGCTCGCGAGCCTCTAAAGCTCGCGAGGCAAGCTCGCTCCTACAGAGGTTTGGTGCTTGCCGCGGCGTGCCAGTTAGCCGGATTCACTCAGTGCATGGTGATTGCCCGGGACCTGAAGAAACGTCTGATTTGACTACAAATCTGTAGGAGCGAGCTTGCTCGCGAGCCTCTAAAGCTCGCGAGGCAAGCTCGCTCCTACAGAGGATTGGTGCTTACCGCGGCGTGCCAGTCAGCCGGACTCACTCAGAGCATGGTGATTGCCCGGGGGCTGAAGAACTATCTGATCTGACAACAAAGTTGTAGGAGCGAGCTTGCTCGCGAGCCTCTAAAGCTCGCGAGCAAGCTCGCTCCTACAGAGGATTGGTGCTTGCCGCGGCGTGCCAGTTAGCCGGACTCACTCCGCGCATGTGATTCTCCGGGGGGCTGAAGAAATGTCTGATCTGGCAACAAACCTGTAGGAGCGAGCTTGCTCGCGAGCCTCTAAAGCTCGCGAGGCAAGCTCGCTCCTACAGAGGATTGGGGCTTGCCGCGGCGTGCCAGTTAGCCGGACGCACTCAGAGCATGGTGATTGCCCGGGGGCTGAAGAACTATCTGATCTGACAACAAACCTGTAGGAGCGAGCTTGCCTCGCGAGCCTCTGGAGCTCGCGAGCAAGCTCGCTCCTACAGGTGGGGTTACTGATTTTTGAACTGTGCTGCGCGCTTGCCTACGAATGCGGCCATGCCTTCTTTCTGGTCCTGGGTCGCGAACAGGGAGTGGAATACCCGGCGCTCAAAGCGCACGCCTTCCGTCAAGCTGACTTCAAACGCGCGATTGACGCTTTCCTTGGTCAGCATCAGCACCGGCAACGATTTGCTGGCAATGGTCGCGGCGACTTTCAAGGCTTCTTCCAGCAACTCATCAACCGGTACCACACGGGATACCAACCCTGAACGCTCGGCTTCTTCAGCGCCCATGAAGCGACCGCTGAGGCACATGTCCATCGCCTTGGCCTTACCCACTGCGCGGGTCAGGCGCTGGGTTCCACCCATACCCGGCAGCACCCCGAGATTGATTTCCGGCTGGCCGAACTTGGCGTTATCGCCAGCCAGGATAAAGTCGCACATCATCGCCAGTTCGCAGCCGCCGCCCAAGGCAAAACCAGCCACCGCGGCAATGATCGGCTTGCGCCGGGTAGCCACTCGGTCACTGTCGCAAAACAGGTCTTCCAGATAGATTTGCGGGTAAGTCAGGTCGGCCATTTCCTTGATATCTGCGCCCGCAGCAAAGGATTTTTTCGAACCGGTGATAACGATGCAGCCAATGCTGTTGTCGGCTTCCAGTTGGTCCAGCGCATGGTTCACTTCACTGATCAGTTGCGCATTCAGGGCGTTCAGCGCCTGCGGCCGGTTCAGGGTGATCAGGCCAACATGGTCGTGGATGTCCAGCAGAATGGTTTCGTAGCTCATCGATCAAGTCCTCAATTCAAAGATTGCGCGCAATAACCATGCGCTGGATATCGCTGGTGCCTTCGTAGATCTGGCATACCCGCACATCGCGATAGATCCGCTCCAGCGGGAAGTCGTTCAGGTAGCCATAACCGCCCAGGGTTTGCAACGCCCGGGAACAGACGCGCTCGGCCATTTCCGAGGCGAACAGCTTGGCCTGGGAGGCCTCGACCAGCGCCGATTGCCCGCTGTCCCGCAGGGCAGCGGCGTAGCGCACCATTTGCCGGGCGACGGCGATTTCGGTGGACATGTCGGCCAGGCGAAACGCTACCGCCTGATGCTCAATCAGCGGCTGACCGAACGTCACGCGCTCGCGGGCATAATCACGGGCGGCCTCAAAGGCTGCGCGAGCCATGCCCACCGCCTGTGAGGCAATGCCGATGCGACCGCCTTCCAGGTTGCCCAGGGCAATCTTGTAGCCCTGCCCTTCTTCGCCCAGGCGGTTGGCGAGCGGAATTTTCAGGTCAGTAAACAGGATCTGGCAGGTGTCCGAGGCATGCTGCCCCAGCTTGTCTTCAACCCGCGCCACGCTGTAGCCCGGCGCATCTGTGGGCACGATAAAGGCCGTAATCCCGCGCTTGCCCGCCGCAGGATCGGTGACGGCAAACACTATCACCACGCCGGCATTTTGCCCCGAGGTGATGAACTGCTTGCAGCCATTGAGCACGTAGTAGTCGCCTTCGCGGCGAGCCCGGGTTTTCAGGTCGCTGGCATCTGAGCCGGCTTGTGGCTCGGTCAGGGCAAAGGCCCCCAGCATTGCACCACTGGCCAGCGGGATGAGGAACTCGCGTTTCTGCTGCTCGGTGCCGTACTTGAGGATAGGCACACACCCCACCGAGTTGTGCACGCTCATGATGGTCGAACAGGAACCATCGCCAGCGGCAATTTCTTCAAGGGCCATGGCGTAAGCCTGGTAGCCGGTGTCACAGCCGCCCCACTCTTCGGGCACCAGCATGCCGAAAAAACCCAGCCCGGCCATCTCGTTGATGGCTTCGCGCGGGAAGCGATGCTGCTTGTCCCACTCGGCTGCAAAGGGCTTCAAACGCTCCTGGGCAAACTGCTGCGCCGCGTCGCGAATCTGTAATTGTTCTGAAGTGGCAAGCATACGAGTTCCTTAATCCAGACATTCCACGGCAATTGCCGTGGCTTCACCGCCGCCGATGCAGATCGCTGCTACGCCGCGCTTGAGCTTGTGCTGGCGCAAGGCCGAAATCAGAGTCACCAGAATCCGCGCGCCCGAGGCGCCAATCGGATGGCCCAGGGCACAGGCGCCACCGTAGACATTGACCTTGCTGTGGGGGATAGCCAGCTCGTCCATGGTGACCAGACTGACCACTGCAAAGGCTTCGTTGATTTCGAACAGGTCGACTGTATCCAGGGTCCAGCCGGTCTTGCTCATCAGCCGCTTGATCGCCCCCACGGGCGCCGTCGGAAATAGCCCGGGCTCATCGGCAAAGGCCGCATGGCCGTGGATGACCGCCAATGGTTTGAGGCCGCGTTTTTGCGCTTGCGAGCTGCGCATCAACACCAGGGCCGCCGCGCCGTCGGAAATCGAACTGGAGTTGGCTGCCGTCACCGTTCCGCCTTCGCGAAAAGCCGGTTTGAGGCTCGGGATTTTTGCCAGATTGGCTTTGGGCGGCTGCTCGTCATCACTGATCAGGTGCTGCGCTTTGCCGACAGTCACCTGCACCGGCACGATCTCGGCGCTGAAGCTGCCGTCCTTGATCGCTTGCTGGGCACGGGTCAGCGAAGCCACGGCAAAGGCGTCCTGGGCTTCACGGGTGAAGCCGTGGGCCTGGGCACAATCTTCGGCAAAAGTGCCCATCAGACGTCCTCGCTCGTAAGCGTCTTCCAGGCCGTCGAGGAACATGTGGTCCAGTACCCGGCCATGCCCCATGCGGTAACCGCTGCGGGCACGGTCGAGCAAATAGGGGGCGTTGGACATGCTTTCCATGCCCCCGGCCACCACCACATCGACACTGCCGGCCAGCAGCCGGTCGTGGGCCAAAATGGCGGCCTCCATACCCGAGCCGCACATCTTGTTGAGGGTGGTGCAGCGCGTCCCCTTGTCCAGCCCTGCCCCCAGGGCGGCTTGTCGGGCAGGGGCCTGACCGAGACCGGCCGACAGTACGCAACCGAACAGCACTTCTTCCACGCCATCGGGTGCTACGCCGGCGCGCTCGACCGCGGCACGTATGGCAGCAGCGCCCAGTTGCGGTGCAGTCAGGCCTTTGAAGTCGCCCTGAAAACCACCCATGGGCGTACGCGCCACACTCACAATCACTACCGGATCATTGGCAATTGTCATTTCATACCTCTTATTTGGCGGCCATGCGCAAGGCACCGTCGAGACGGATCACCTCGCCATTGAGCATGCTGTTTTCAATGATGTGCCGCACCAGCGCGGCGTACTCGGCAGGTTTGCCCAGGCGCGCAGGGAACGGCACGCCGGCGGCCAGCGATTCACGCACCTGCGGGGTCATGCCGGCCATCATCGGCGTTTCAAAAATGCCCGGGGCGATGGTCATCACCCGAATCCCGAAACGCGCCAATTCTCGCGCCGCAGGCAGGGTCAGACTGGCGATTGCACCTTTGGAAGCGGCATAGGCCGCCTGGCCGATCTGACCGTCAAAGGCGGCAGCCGAGGCAGTATTGATGATCACCCCGCGCTCACCCTCTGCATCGGCAGTGGCTTGCGCTATCGCCTCGGCGGCCAGGCGCAGCATGTTGAAGCTGCCGATCAAGTTGACGTTGATCACCTGGCTGAAGCTTTCAAGGGCATGGGGACCATTTTTGCCGAGGATTTTTTCGCCGCGCACGATCCCCGCACAATTGACCAGCCCGTTGACGGCGCCGAAGGCCGCTAGCGTGGCCTCAACGGCCGCCTGCGCCGCGCCTTCCTGGCTGATATCCGCTACCGCGCTGCGGGCCTGGCTGCCAAGCCTGGTGGCTTGTGCGGCCACGGCGTCGGCGTTCATGTCCACCAGCATGACCCTGGCGCCGGCCTGGACCAGCATCTCGGCCGTTGCAGCCCCCAGTCCCGAGGCACCGCCGGTGACGATAAAAACCTTGTTCTCGATTTGCATGATATGTCCTGAAATTTTGCCTGACGGTCAAGCCGTGACTTTGGCGCTTGCGGCCAGTTCGGCCTTGGCGATTTCCTGATTGCGCAAAATAAAACGCTGCAATTTGCCGCTCGGGGTTTTGGGTAATTCGCTGACGAACTCGATTTCGCGGGGATAGGCATGGGCCGACAGACGCTGACGCACATGCAAACGCAGGGCTTCAGCCAGTTGGGCATCGCCCAGGTACTGCGGGCCGAGTACGACAAAGGCTTTGACCAGCTCGGTACGCTCGGGGTCCGGCTTGCCCACCACGGCGGCTTCGATCACTGCGGGATGCTCGATCAGGGCACTTTCAACATCGAAAGGTCCGACCCGATAACCGGAAGTGGTGATCACATCATCGCTGCGTCCGACAAAGCTGATGCTGCCGTCCGGGTTCAACTCCACGGTGTCGCCGCTCAAGTAGTAATTGCCGACAAAAGCCTTGGTGTTGAAGCCCTGATAGCCGGCGAACCAGCACATCGGCGACTGGCTGCGGTCCACGGCCAGAATCCCCGGCTGGCCCACCGGCAGCTCCTGGTGATTGTCATCGAGCACTACAATCCGGTGGCCCGGCGAGGCGAAGCCGGCGGCACCCAGATGCACGGGATGATCCAGGCCGTGGTGATTACACAGCACCATGCCGAGTTCGGTCTGACCGTAGTGATCGTGGATGGTGACGTTGAGCTCATCGGCGAACCAGCGAATGACTTCCGGGTTCAGCGGTTCACCGGCGCTGCTCACGGCACGCAACCGGCCTTTGACCTTGCTTGAGAACGCACTTCCGGCGGCAATCAGCATGCGGTAAGCCGTGGGCGAACCGGTGAGGTTGGTGATGCCGTACTTGGTGATCACCCGACAGGTGCTTTCAACCGTGAACGGACCATCGTAGAAGGTGATGGGATGGCCCATCGACAGCGGCCCGGCAATTCCGAAATAAATGCCGTAGGCCCAGCCCGGATCGGCCAGGTTCCAGAATGAATCCTCGGGGCGCAAATCCACCGCATCGCGGGTATAGCTCTGGAACGCGACAATTGCCTTGAGCGGAACCAGAAGCGGCTTGGCCGGCCCGGTAGTGCCCGAGGTGAACATCAGCAAAAACGGATCTTCGCCGGTCAGCATCACCGGTTCACAGACCGGCGGGTAGTTGTCCAGCTCGGCCCAGAAACTGAAATCACCGCGAACCAGGCCCTGCCCCTTGGCACCGGCCACCGTGACAATCGGCGGGCAAGCATTGACCTCATCGAGTTTGTAACGGTTAGCCGCATCGGTGACCACCAGCGCCGCTCCCGAACTGTTGATACGGTGCTCGATGGCCTTGGGACCGAACGCGGTAAACAGGGGCTGGTAGATGGCGCCGATACGCCAGGCGGCGAAGGCCACCACCAGCAGCTCGACATTGCGTGGCAGCAAGCCTGCCACTTTGTCGCCGCGCCGGACCCCTTGAGCCAGCAGGAAATTGGCAAAGCGTGCTGCCTGTTCCTGTAACCGGCTGAAGGTGTAGGTCGCGCTGGTGGCATCGCGCCCTTCCCAGAACAACGCAATACGGCCCGGCAGGGCGTGGCGGTCGCAGCATTCGACGCAGGCATTGAGTGCTGCCAGATGACCGTCCAGTGCTCCAGTCACCGTTCGCTGGTAATCAAAGTCAGCCATCGTGGTCAGATAGTCGCGCATCAGCAGAATCCCTCGGTCTTTATTTTTAGGATGGGAACCGTGAAAAATCCTGCTGATGATCGCCTCGGGAGGGCTCTGCAACAATAGTCAAACCGCTCAAGCTGAGTGACTGGTTTGGCCAATGCGCAACTAGCTTCGCAGGTACTCCAGCACGGCCGCCTGATCGCCGGCAAAGACAATGCGCGAACCTTTTTTCTCCCGCTGAAAGCTATACATCGGGTCGTAATATTCGCGCAGCAAAGCCTCGATCCAGACCCGGTGCAGATCAACCGCCCCGCAACTCGCCTGTTCTTTGAGCGCCGCTTGCATCACCGCCTGCAAACGCTGATGACGTTCGCCGCCCAGACGTCGCTGAATATTGGACAGGCTTTCCAGCAAGCGTTGTGAAAACAGGGTGAAGCCGTGCTCACCGTTTTTGGCGGTGAATTCGGCACACAGCTGCACCACGTAGTCACGCAAAATGCGCTCGACGCGGCTGTCCAGACTGTCTTCGAGCCAGACCATCGGCGCGTCTTGCATGCGCTGATAAAGGGCTAACGGCAAGGCACAGCTACCGACCGTGCGGCTTTCATCTTCCAGCACCAAACGTTCGTGGCCCCGGGCGCGCTTTTTCAGCACATCAATGGCCAGACGGTTTTCAAAGTCGATGTTCGAAGGCTGTCCGGTAGCGCGTTTGCCGAAGCTTGAACCCCGGTGATTGGCGTGCCCTTCGAGGTCCAGCGCATTGTCGAGCTGCACCAGCACGTCGGTTTTACCGGTGCCGGTCATGCCGCCAAGTACGGTGAGGTCACACTGTTGCACAGCGTCGTCGACGGTCTGGATCAAGAAGGTACGCAATGCCTTATAGCCGCCGGTAACCCGCGGGTAGTCGATCCCGGCGTCCTGCTTGAGCCATTGCTGGACGATTTGCGAACGCATGCCGCCCCGAAAGCAATACAGGCAGCCATCCGGGTTGGCGCGGGCAAAGTCGGCCCAGGCCTCAAGACGCTCGGCCCTGGTCTGGCCCGACACCAACTGGTGCCCGAGCACCACGGCGGCCTGCTGGCCCTGTTGCTTGTAGCAGGTGCCGACACGCTCCCGCTCGTGGTCGGTCATCAGCGGCAGGTTGACCACGCCGGGGAAGGCGCCCTTGTTGAATTCGATCGGCGCCCGGGTGTCCATCATCGGCCGGTCATTAAGGAACAGCTCGCGGAAGTCGGTTACGTCATGAGCCATCATGACACCTCAACCGCGTACGTCTGTCGCTCTACCAACTGGCCGATCGATTCCAGTTCCAGCCCGTGCTCGCGAGCCATCTCAATGAACGCCTGATTACCCTGCGCAGTGACGGCCACCAACAGTCCGCCACTGGTTTGCGGATCACAGAGCACCAGCTTGTGCAGCTCTTGCAACGGCGCAAGCTTGCTCGCGTAACTGTCAAAATTGCGCAAGGTGCCGCCGGGCACGCAACCCTGTTCAAGGTAGTACTCGACCGAGGCCAGTTTCGGCACTTTGGCGTATTTGATTTGTGCAGTCAGATGACTGCCGTCGGCCATTTCCACCAAATGCCCGAGCAGGCCAAAACCGGTGACATCGGTCATTGCCGTGACCCCTTCGAGCCTGGCGAACTGGCTGCCGATTTTGTTCAGGCTGCACATCCAGTCCCGTGCCACGCCGACGTCTTCAGTGCGCAACTTGCCCTTTTTCTCGGCAGTGGTAAGGATGCCGATGCCCAGGGGTTTGGTCAGGTACAAATGGCAACCTGCAGTGGCTGTGTCGTTGCGTTTCATATGGCGCTTGTTGACCACACCGGTCACCGCCAGACCGAAAATTGGCTCCGGGGTGTCAATCGAGTGGCCGCCCGCCAGAGGAATGCCCGCTTCGTCACAGACCGCACGGCCGCCGCGAATCACTTCACGGGCCACTTCCGGCGGCAACAAATGTACCGGCCAGCCCAAAATCGCAATCGCCATCAACGGATCACCGCCCATCGCGTAGATGTCACTGATGGCATTGGTGGCCGCAATCCGCCCGAAATCATAGGGATCATCAACAATTGGCATGAAAAAATCGGTGGTTGAAACCACACCGCGCTCCTCATCCAGGGCATAAACAGCTGCATCGTCGCGGGACGCATTGCCTACCCAGAGTTTGGGGTCGAGGTTCTGCGCCCCGCTGCCGGCAAGGATCACTTCCAGTACCTGAGGCGAAATCTTGCAGCCACAGCCCGCACCGTGGCTGTACTGGGTCAGGCGAATCGGCTCGCTCATGGGTACCTCTAGTCGTTGTCAAAGCGCCAGATACTAGCAGAGCGGGTACAGGCAGGAGCCGCTATATCAGGCAGCACAGGGTGCAATCATCGCCAGACAGGCCCGCTCCCGGGCAATTCGCCCCGCCCCTGACGATGACCGGCATGCAGAAAACAGACTGCCGAGTCACATATGTAGTGCCTTAAAATAATCACTACATATGTATTGACGACTCACTTTTCCCCCAGCATTATGCAGACGTCTTCCCCACCGGAAGCGCTGGAAAGGGTTGTTGTAAGCATGTTCGACGAGCTGTCGAGCTGTTCCGGGATAGGTACTGCCCACAAGGCAGAATTGATGAAGCTGACCTGGCTTGATCGTCCACGTTCAGGGCGTGAGTTGCTAGCGAAACGTCCTCAAGACGCTTGTGGCTGATGTGTCATGTCACCCTTGCATCCTGGTTTACGCTGCTCTCCCTCGCTGTACGCTGTTTGTGTAGTGCTTGAGATATCCACTACACAGGACTGACTCAAGGCCGGATCTGCTTTAGATAGACACTACGTAGCGCTGCAGGTGCAGTTGCGCGAATCAATTAGACAGATCAACGAGTGGTCAAGGAGTTAGCTATGAACCTGAATAATCAACCGACTGTTAATGAGCTGGCTCGACTCTTCGCCGCCCAGAAAGACACGTTGAACGACCACATCCTGTGGATCAGCGAAGCTGGTGATGTTCGCATCGACCCGGTCGCTGCCTGCAAGGAAGAAACCGCATTCGAGAAGGACCGCCCACAAATGCGCGCCCATCTCAAGATGTACCGCCGTGGCCAGGGCTACGTGGGCAAGAAGGCCGCTGCCGATACCGACTACATGGCGCGCGTGTTACAAACCCTGACCCTGACCTGGGAAAAGGCTCAAACCGAGCCGGTACTGGTCAAAGTTAACAGCTACAGCTGATAACCTTCGGTAATGCAAAACCCGGGTGGAACAGTTCTACACCCGGGCCCAAGGGCTGAGTTCCGTACGGAACTCAGCCCTTCTTGTTTCAAAACATCTGCACAAGCCGGCGATGCACTACCACGTAACTATGACAAATAGATGTACGACTCGAAACCAGCAACAAACTATCAACTCCCCCCTCATACTGCCTGCTCTACAAAGACCTGAAGTCATATCACTCCAGTGCCGCCTACTTGATAGTTAAACCCGCAACTCGGCCCCAACTTTCTCTCAGCCATTAATAACCGGCAGCTTGCCATTCGAATACTGTCTATATGCTGTCTGGATAAGACAGTTGTCACCAGAAAAATACACTTACATTTTACCCCATACCCGCCCATCTCCAGCACACGCCTATAACCCGTGCCCTGCAGCCATGAGCGACGGGGGAAATCGGCAAATACACACTCTGCCGCCAACAACTTTCCAATTTACAGTTTTATCTTTTCCTGTTTATTATCTCGGCGCCTTATTAATAGCGGAGACCTTTGTGGGTACTTGTTCGAGCGACAGTGACCGAGCAGTTAAAACAATCGGTAAAATCTCAGCGAGATAACGCGCAGCCTTTCTTCTGCCGTTTCTCGCCAAGATCGAGATACGGCTTCTTATAGCGCTGGGCAACCAGACTACGCACTTTTAGCCAACTCCAACTGTTTCCGGCATTACAACTCCGACCGGGTTGCAATGCCGCGGATACTGCGCGCAATTTTCAGCGCCCAGGTCATGCCGATCCCTGCCGCACAGGTTATCGGCCGACAGTACCAGCAAGGCCTTTTTCATCGACTCAGGGTCAGCCTGCGGCGTGTTCGCCCCTGCTTGTCCCCCACTGACCAGTGCTTAGTACGTTCAGCGCATCAGTGAACCATGGAGGTGTCTCATGGACCCCGACCCCGATAGATCAACGCCACCCATAGCCATTTTTATTTCCAGTCCAATTGTCTGGCTCCATGCCAGAGGCGCGCCTTGATTTCACCCGGGCCCCTCTGCATGGGCAGCCAGCCAGGAGAAAGTCATGCCTTTG
This sequence comes from Pseudomonas sp. TMW22089, assembly GCF_022496645.1. Classification (NCBI taxonomy): domain Bacteria; kingdom Pseudomonadati; phylum Pseudomonadota; class Gammaproteobacteria; order Pseudomonadales; family Pseudomonadaceae; genus Pseudomonas; species Pseudomonas sp. TMW22089. Next base: position 77,077 of record NZ_SCFG01000016.1, on the reverse strand, counting down.
AGCTTTTCCTCTGCCTGCCTGAGTAATTTGCAGCGTTCAGCACGCCCACTGATCCGCTCCCATGCACGTCACACCGTCCAGTCCCACACCGCGGGAGGAAAATAATGAACCGCGAAGATCTGCTGTTTTCTGTCCGCACCCTCGCTCGCTCACTTGATGCCAAGGTATTTGCCCAGATCGTCAGCACCACCCCTGCCATCGACGTGATCGATGCACTGGATCATTGCGATACGGTCCAGACCGCCAGCTTGCTCCTGCTTTTGAGCGCCGAACAACGCGCAACGCTTTTTGCTTACTTCCCGGCGGCCCGCCAGGACTTGCTCCTGCAAGCAATGCCGGCAGATGAAGTGGTTGCTCTGTTCGAGCAGCTCCCTTCGGATGACCGGGCCGACATATTCAACCGCTTGAGCAAAGATGCCCGGCAGAAACTGCTGCCCGAACTGACCAAGAGCGAACGTGATGACATCCTTAAGCTGGCGGCCTATCCGGAGGGCACCGTTGGCTCCGCCATGTCCTCCGACTACGCCGCACTGGCTGTTGAAATGAACGTCGAACAAGCCATCGCATCCCTGCGCGCGATGGCTCCGGACAAAGAGACCCTTGATGTGCTTTTCGTGCTCGACACTGAGCGGCGTCTACTGGGTACAGTTGCCCTGCGCGATCTGGTACTGGCCACCCCGGCCACCCGGATCAGTGATTTGATGAAGCACGAGCCGGTACTTGCCCAGGCCCAGCAGCCGCTGGAAGCCGCTGTCGAACTCATTCGCCGCTATGACCTGCTGGCACTGCCGGTGATCAATGCAGACAATCGCATGATCGGCATAGTCACCGTCGACGACGCCATGGATATCGAAAAAGAGCAGGATGCTACCCAGCTGGCGCGGTTCGGGGGTACAGCTTCACTGGGCGGGCCTGATCTGGATGTGCGCAACTCGCCTTTCAAGAAAATGTTCGGCGTGCGGGTCTTCTGGCTGGCGATCTTGACCTTCTTCGGCATCATCACCAGCAACTTCGTGGCAGCCCAAGAGGAAATCCTGTCCCAGGCAATCATCCTGGCCGCCTTTATCGCCCCCATTGTCGACATGGGCGGCAATACCGGAAGCCAGTCTGCAACCCTGGTGATCCGCTCCATGGCGCTGGGTGAACTGAAACTGCGCTGGCGTGACGTGTGGTTCATTCTCAAGCGCGAACTGCCAGTGGCGGCTGCACTGGGTATTGCCATCGCGGTTCTGGAAATCGTTCTGGCGCACTTCAGCAAGGGTGTAGGTTTCGACATCCTCATGGTGGTGGGTCTGAGCATGCTGGTGTGCACCACACTGGGCGGAATAATCGGTGCACTGCTGCCCTTCCTGGCCCGCCGGATCGGTACCGACCCGGCCACCCTGAGTTCACCGCTGATCACCTCAGTGATGGACCTGGTGGGTGTATTCATTTACTTCGGATTTGCCTATGCCTTCCTCGGTGACCTGCTGACTCAAACAACCGCCTGAGTTGCGCAACACCCCCGCAGCATTGCGCCTTAGCCCTTTCGGCCCTCCTGCTCAGGAGGGCCTTTTACATGGGGCAGTTCAGACCGCAGATTCCAGCTCGGGAACGGCTTCGAACAGGTCCGCAACCAGGCCGTAATCGGCCACCTGGAAGATCGGCGCTTCTTCGTCCTTGTTGATCGCAACGATCACTTTGGAGTCTTTCATACCGGCCAGATGCTGGATCGCGCCGGAGATACCAACCGCGATGTACAGCTGTGGCGCAACGATTTTGCCGGTCTGGCCGACCTGCATGTCGTTCGCTACAAAACCGGCGTCAACCGCCGCACGGGAGGCGCCGACACCTGCACCCAGCTTGTCGGCCAGTGCATACAGGTATTTGAAGTTATCGCCGTTCTGCATACCGCGACCGCCGGAAACGACGATTTTGGCAGCTGTCAGCTCCGGACGATCCGACTTGGCAAGCTCCTCACCAACGAACGAGGAAATGCCTGCATCGTGCACTGCTGCAACCGCTTCAACGGCTGCCGAACCACCCTGGGCCGCAACCGGGTCGAAACCGGTGGCACGCACGGTGATCACCTTGACTGGCGCAGTGGACTGCACGGTGGCAATGGCGTTACCGGCATAGATCGGACGGGTGAAGGTGTCAGCGCTTTCAACCGAGATGATCTCGGAGATCTGGTCAACGTCCAGTTGCGCAGCAACCCGCGGCAGGATGTTTTTACCGTTGGAAGTAGCGCCAGCCAGGACGTGACTGTAGCCCGCAGCCCCCGCTCCTTGTACAAGAGCGGCTACCAGCGGAGCAAGGTTTTCCGGTAACTGATGGGCGTAAGCCGCGTTGTCAGCCACCAGCACTTTAGCCACACCAGCGATTTGCGCAGCAGCTTCAGCCACAGCACCAATGCCCTGGCCTGCAACCAGAACGTTGATCTCGCCACCGATTTTTGCGGCAGCGGCCACGGTGTTCAGCGTGGCCGGAGCCAGCGCCTTGCCATCCTTTCCTTCTAAAAAGTCGGCGATTACAAGGATAGTCATCTTTAGATTACCTTCGCTTCGTTTTTCAGTTTCTCGACCAGTTCAGCCACCGACTTGACCTTGATGCCGGCGCTGCGTGCCGCCGGCGCTTCAACTTTCAGGGTCTTGTTGGTCGAAGCGGTCGAAACGCCCAACGCCTCTGGCGTCAGCACTTCAAGCGGCTTCTTCTTGGCCTTCATGATGTTTGGCAGGGACGCATAACGCGGCTCGTTCAAACGCAGGTCGGTGGTGACGATGGCCGGCAAGCTCAGCGAAACAGTTTGCGCGCCGCCGTCAACTTCACGGGTAACGGCAACCTTGTCGCCCGCCACTTCAACTTTGGAAGCGAAGGTGCCCTGACCGTAGCCGGTCAACGCAGCCAGCATCTGGCCGGTCTGGTTGTTGTCGCTGTCGATGGCCTGTTTGCCCAGGATCACCAGTTGCGGCTGTTCCTTGTCGACCACGGCCTTGAGCAACCTGGCCACGGCCAGCGAGGTCAGGTCTTCGGCAGATTCGACGAGGATGGCGCGATCGGCACCCAGAGCCAGCGCGGTACGCAGCTGTTCCTGAGCCGTGGTCGGGCCGATGGAGACGACGACGATTTCAGTCGCAACGCCTTTCTCTTTCAGGCGCACGGCTTCTTCCACAGCGATTTCGCAGAAGGGGTTCATCGACATCTTGACGTTGGCGAGGTCAACGCCGGAGTTGTCCGCTTTGACGCGAACCTTGACGTTGTAATCGACCACTCGCTTGATACAGGCCAGCACCTTCATTATTTCTCCCCCGATGGCTATTGGTGCCCCAGCTTATCCTGCAGGCACTGACCCGCGTATCGACCATTCGGGTTAGACAAGCCGCCTAGCGCGGCATGTAATCTCGCTGCCAGCGCCGCGGAATCTTCAGCGACACCAGCCCCAGTACGGTGGCAAAACCGGCACTGAACAGCATGGCCCGAAGCCCGAAGTGCGCCTCCAGCAATGCCCCCAGTACAGCTCCCAGCAACATCCCGGTCCAGGGCACCAGTTGCACCCGCCAGCCGCTGTGCCGTTCCCCCAGCATCCAGCGCCCCAGCCCCCGGCCAAAACGCGACAACGCGCCGGTCACATACGTCAGCCCCACCGGCAGGCCGTTAACCTGCTCCACAGCGGCATTGAGCATGCCCATGGCCACAATTGCCGCCAGCAATGCCGGAACCCGGGTATCGAACGGCAACAGCGCCGCCGTGCACAACAGACCGGCAATCACCAGCATCAAGGGTAACGCCCGGCGACCGCTCAAACGCCCCAGCAAAACACCCACGGCGTTGCCCGTAATAAACGCCAGCACGGCAAAGATCAGGCGTAGCGCCATGGACCCATCACCCTCGCCAATCGCCACTGCCATTCGGGTCGTGTTACCACTCATGAACGAGACGAAATCGCCGGTGGCCAGAAAGCCGATGGCATCGGTCATGCCCGCCAGTACCGACAAACTTGCGACCAACCCCAGCCCCACCCGGCCGCGCCAGGCACGCACACGCTGATGAAGGGGGTTGCTGGACCTTCTAAGTGGCACAGGAAGCATCGATCGGGCCCTCAGGCTTAAATTGTAAGAAAATCCCCATATTGCACAGGTATAACCGAACCAATATCGAAAAAGGCGTCTAATAGACACTTTGACTCAAGGAGGAGAATCATAGGACGTTTACACACGACAGGGATCAACGCCCGAGAACCCCCACTCGCCGCGTCCAGGCAGGTCAGCCTTAATGGACCTAACCAGAAGAGCCCCATGACCAAAGCTGTTTGGAACACCCCCCGACTCAAGCCTTATCTGCTCGGCGTCATCCCCGCGCTACTCGTCGCCGGTGCGATCACGCTGGCAGTGCATGCCGATAAAGTTTTTGCCCAACCCATAGACGGTGTGCAGACACTGGTTTTCATGCGCCATGCGGAAAAACCTGCCGACGGTCTTGGACAACTCAATTGCCAGGGACTGAACCGTGCCATAGATTTGGCGACCCTGCTGCCACAACGCTATGGCAAGGCCGATTACGTATTTGCCGCCGACCCTTCGCGCCAGGTTGAAGAAGGCGCCGACGATGACGCCTACAGTTATGTCCGGCCGCTGATGACCATCAATCCCAGCGCCATCAAACTGGGTTTGCCGATCAATCTGGAGTACTCGGCCAACGATACCCGGGCCCTGGCCAACGAGTTGACTGACGACAAGTATCACAATGCAACCATCTACACCGCATGGTCCCATGGCTATCTGCCCGAGTTGATCAACGGCGTCGCCAGCAAAGCCCTGGGCAAAAAGACCACACTGACTGACGACTGGTCCGGCGGTGACTTTGATTCCCTGTATGTGCTGACCCTGACCTGGAAAGACGGCAAGGCCAGCCTCCTTAGCCGAGTGGACAAGCAGGGCCTGAACAATGGCGCCAAAGGTTGCCCGACCTGACGGGTCAGCTCCTGATCGAGCCCGGGGCCATGCTCGCCGCCGCCCTGCAATCGCTGTAAAACCAGTGACGTACCACAGTTTCTGGCTTTTCCCGGGCCTGCTGGCGTTTAATACGGCCCACGCTGCGGGCCCGGTCGCGATGCACCGGCCGTTTAAAATTTATCTCTGCCCATGACGCACTCCCGACGTAAAAAGCGGTCACATGCGGCAACCACTTTCAACGCTGGCCATTGCATCAGGCCCGGCACGACCAACTGCTTATTTGCGAACGAACCAAGGTACTTGCATGAAGATCAACGTTATCGGTTTGCCTTTACTCCTGGCTGCTGTCTTGGGCCTGGCGGGCTGTGCATCACCTACGGTCGTGACCCTGCAAAACGGCACGCAATACCTGACCAAAGACCAGCCAAAAACCACCGGCAAGGATGGCTTTTACGAATTCGTCGACATTGCCGGCAAGCACATCAAAATCAAGGCCGCTGACGTCGCCACCGTTAAATCGGACTGACCCCCGGTCACTGGCAAGTTGCTCCTGGGCAAGCAGCCCCCCCCCGGACTGTGCGCTCAGGTATGATGCCGCGCTATTTCCCAGCGTTCGGTAATTCTTTATGTCCAGTCTCTCCTCACCCAGACCCGCCCGGGGCTGGTCATTCTGGTGGAAGCCTTTGCTGTTCCTGCTGGTCGCGGGGATCGGTCTGTACTACGTCAAATGGTCGCCCTACTACTTCAAGGCGTTTGTCGCCGCCGATAACCACAGCATCGGTGCGTCGATCCTCAACGACAATCAGGGCGAACCCGTTGCCGCTGCACTGGCCTATGCCAAGGTGTATTTCCTGGCGATCTGGAAAGCAGCCGTCCTGGCGGTCATTCTCGGCTCACTGATTCAGGTCCTGATTCCCCGCGACTGGCTACTGCGCCTGTTTGGCAAGGCCGGGCTGGGTTCGACCCTGCGCGGCGGCCTGTTCGCCCTGCCTGGCATGATGTGCACCTGCTGCGCCGCACCTGTGGCCGCCGGCATGCGCCGGCAAAAAGTATCGGTCGGTGCGGCACTGGCATTCTGGATCGCCAACCCGGTCCTCAACCCGGCCACCCTGGTGTTCATGGGCTTTGTACTGGGCTGGGGCTTTACCGCGCTGCGTCTGGTCGCAGGGGTGATACTGGTGATCGGCGTGTCCCTGATTGCGCAGCGCATCTCGCGTCCCGAGAGCATCCCTGAAGCAGCCCTGGATGCCGTATCGGAAGCCAGCGTGATCGATCAGCAGAATTTCTTCAGCCGCTGGGGCCGAACGCTGTGGCAACTGTTCTGGAACACCATCCCGGTCTACCTGCTGGCAGTCCTGCTACTGGGTGCGGCGCGGGTGTGGCTGTTCCCCCATGTGGACGGTGCCATGAGCGACAGCCTGATGTGGCTGGTACCGCTGGCCATTATCGGCACCCTGTTCGTGATCCCGACGGCAGCTGAAATCCCGATTGTGCAAACCATGATGGCACTGGGCATGGGCACCGCCCCTGCCGTAGCGCTGCTGATGACCTTGCCGAGCGTGAGCCTGCCGTCATTGTTGATGCTGCGCAAAGACTTTGACGCCCGGGTCCTGATCAGCGTGGCGCTGATGACCATGCTGGTGGGCGTGCTCAGCGGTCTGGCGGGGATGTGGTTGCTCTGAACCCTGCACCGGGGGCTGCTATTGCCCCCCTACCCTGTAGGAGCGAGCTCTGTGTCATAAAAAGCCTGCTCGCGACCCAGGCACCACGGTCGCCCTACCCCCTCTCACACCGCCACTGTAGTTGCCTTTTAACATCATCAAACCCTTGTTCTAGAGCGGCCCATTAAGGTTTAGTTAAGTTTCGCGCGCTAGTGTGACCGGCGAGTCACAAATGACTCGCATTAACTATTAACCCGCTCTGCCACAGAGGTTGAATGATGGATAATAAAGTCACACAGTCATCGGCTGCAGCATGTTCCCCTCCCGAAACGGAACATGCCGACGCAGCGCTTCACCTTATTGTCGAAGGTTTTTTACATTTTCATCGGGAGGTCTTTCCGCAACAGAAAGACCTGTTCAAAAAACTGGCCACGGCCCAACGACCAAGGGCAATGTTCATTGCCTGCGCAGATTCACGCATCGTCCCCGAATTAATCACCCAGAGTGCCCCCGGAGATTTGTTTGTGACCCGTAACGTCGGCAATGTCGTGCCACCTTACGGCGAGATGAACGGCGGCGTATCAACGGCCATCGAATACGCCAACCTGGCACTGGGCGTGCAGCACATCATCGTTTGCGGGCACTCCGACTGTGGCGCGATGCGCGCTGTGCTCAACCCCCGCAGCCTGGACAAAATGCCCACGGTCAAAGCCTGGTTGCGCCATGCCGAAGTTGCCAAAACCATGGTCCAGGAGAACTGTGCCTGTACCAATGAAGCCGAAGGCATGCACGCCCTCACCGAAGAAAACGTGATTGCCCAGTTGCAGCACCTGCGCACTCATCCGTCCGTGGCCTCGCGCATGGCCAACGGACAATTGTTCATCCATGGCTGGGTCTACAACATCGAAACCAGTCAGATCAAAGCCTACGACGCCGAGCGCGGCTGTTTTCTGCCTTTGGACAACCTGCAAGACATCCCTTGCGCGACCCCCAGAGCGCGCTTCTGACCCCCTCCTTGCCACCGCATTACACAGTTCAGCCAAGCCTGGATGCGCCTCAATAAACCTCAGGGAGAATCATCATGCGTGCTGCACAATTAAAAGCTGTACTGCCACGGGAGCTGCTGGCCTCGGTGGTGGTGTTTCTGGTCGCCCTGCCCTTGTGCATGGGCATTGCCATCGCCTCCGGGATGCCGCCGGCCAAAGGCCTGATCACCGGGATCATCGGCGGCCTGGTCGTCGGCTGGTTGGCCGGCTCACCGCTGCAAGTCAGTGGTCCGGCCGCCGGGTTGGCAGTCCTGGTCTTCGAGTTGGTGCGCCAGCACGGCATGGCCATGCTGGGGCCGATCCTGCTACTGGCCGGCTTTCTGCAACTGGTGGCCGGGCGTCTGCGCCTGGGATGCTGGTTCCGCGTTACGGCCCCGGCCGTGGTCTACGGCATGCTCGCCGGGATCGGGGTACTGATCGTACTGTCACAAGTGCATGTGATGCTCGACGGCGTCCCCCAACCGTCGGGGCTGGACAACCTGACTGGCTTCCCGGCCGCCGTGGCCGAGGCCATTCCCGGTCTTGGCTGGCAAGCCGGCCTGCTTGGCCTGACCACCATGCTGGTGATGTGGGCCTGGGATAAATTACGCCCGCATAAATTGCGTTTTGTCCCCGGTGCCTTGCTGGGCGTGGGCCTGACCACGGGTGCCAGCCTGCTGTTGGCCTTGCAGGTCAAGCGCGTGCAAGTCCCGGAAAACCTGGCAGACGCCATCGACTGGCTACGCCCTGCCGACCTGCTCAACCTGGCCGACCCCAGCCTGCTGGTTGCGGCGTTCGCCGTGGCGTTTATCGCCAGTGCCGAAACCCTGCTCTCGGCGGCAGCCGTTGACCGCATGCACAATGGCCAGCGCTCCGACTTCGATAAAGAACTGTCGGCGCAGGGTGTCGGCAACATGCTGTGTGGCCTGGTCGGAGCCTTGCCGATGACCGGCGTCATAGTGCGCAGTTCGGCCAATGTACAGGCAGGTGCCACGACGCGGCTTTCGGCGATGTTCCATGGCGTCTGGCTTTTGGCTTTTGTATTGCTGCTGTCCAGTGTGCTGCAAAGCATTCCGGTGGCGAGCCTGGCGGGTGTACTGGTCTATACCGGGATCAAGCTGGTGGATCTCAAGGCGTTTCGTGGTCTTGGGCGCTATGGGCGGATGCCGATGTTTACCTACGCGGCAACAGCGCTGGCGATCATCTTCAGCGACTTGCTGACCGGGGTACTGGTGGGCTTTGGTCTGACCCTGGCGAAACTGGCGTGGAAGGCATCGAGGCTCAAGATCAGCCTGATTGAACTGCCCGTGGCGGGTGAAATGGAGTTACGCCTCACCGGCGCGGCAACCTTCCTCAAGGTTCCGGCCTTGACCCAGATACTGTCGCGGGTGCCTGCCGGTAGCAGCGTGCATGTACCACTCAACAACCTGAGCTATATCGACCACTCGTGCCTGGAACTGTTTGAGGAATGGGGCCGAGCCAATGCGGCCAAGGGGTCCAGACTGATGATCGAACCACGGGGCCTCAAGCGTCGCCTGGAAGGCAGGATACGCACGACTACAGGGCTAGGCTCGGCTTAACGACAACCGCGTAGCCGATCGCAACCTGCGTAGCCGCTGACGAGCTACGCGAGGCTGCGATCGATCGATTGCACAGCGATCGATTATCCATCCGTGCCTACGCCGTCGGGGACTCCGCCCCCTGCAGAATCAGACTCCGATAATGTCCCGGATTGGTCCCCGACCATTTGCGGAACGCCTTGTAAAACGAGCTGGTTTCGGCAAAGCCCAGGCGCAGCGCAATATCGGCGAAGCTCAGTTGCGGCTCTGCCAGCCAGCCAATAGCCAGCTCCTTGCGCACACTGTCCTTTATTCCTTGCCAGGTCTGCCCTTCCTCCGCCAGACGCCGACGCAAGGTTGAAGCCGACATGCACAACCGCTGGGCCATGCCCCCGGTTTCCGGCCACTGATGCGCAGGCAATTGCCGCAAATCCTGCTTGATCTGACTGCCCAGACTTTGCGGATCACGGTACTTGACCAGGATATTGGCCGGCGCCTGGGCCAGAAAGCTCTGTAACTCCTCGGGGCTGCGCTTGATCGGGGCTGCCAGACAATCAGCGGCAAAGATCATCCGCGTACGCGGGCGGTCAAAACGCAGGTTGGCGGAGAACATCACTTCATAATCTTCGCAGTAATCAGGCGCCGCGCAGCGCAGCTCGATGGCCATGATCGGAATCCGTCGGCCCGCCAGCCAGCAGGCAACGCCATGCACGATCATCCAGTAGGTGAAGTAGGTAAAAGCGCGGCCCGACCCGGCGTCAGATTCATGCAAGACAATTTCCGCCAGGCTCTGCTGGCGTACCAGACGCGCAGGCATGCGTTCGAGCATCAACGACAGAAACCCCAGTACCAGCTCCAGCCCCTGGGCCAGGGTGGGCTGGACCATGGCCGCGCGCGACATGAACGCCAGGCTGCCATGCCTGAGCTTGCGCGGGTCCATGCCAAAGAACTCATCATCCAGGCGTCGCGCCAGCAGTCGCCACAGGCGCGCATAAACAACCGCAGGCACCCGGGCCTGCGGCTGACCGAGCAACTGCGGGTCGATCCCGACCTTATGCAGCACTTCGTCCATGGCCTTGCCCGGCGCGCAGCTCTGCAGCAGCGCCTCACGCACCAGATGAATAGAGATGGTGTCTTTGTTCAGCATTGGCCCTGATCCAAGCCCGGTGACCTTCAGATGTCAGACATCTTAAGCAGCACGGATCAAAAAGCCAGTAGTACCTTAGCCTTGTGCGGGTAGCGCCAACGGCCGCAGCGTAAGGCGACTGGCCAGTAATCCGGCAAAGGCCAGCACTGGCACCACGGCCGTGCCCAGTGCCAGCCACAACAACCCGCCAAACCCGCCGGCGACCAATTGCCCGGCAAGGGCCGGTCCGACCATCGAGCTCAGGGCGAACGCTGCCGGTACCAACATGATCGCGCGCCCGCTCGGATCCAGCCTGGCGACAGCGGCGCTCTGGTAAATACAGCCCCAGCAAAAACCCACTTCCCAGATCCAGGCCCCCAGGGCGTACATCACAAAGCCCTGGGCATAGGCCAACAACAGCAAGCCGGCACCAATCACGGCCAACACCAGCAAATGCGGCCAGCGCGACCCCAGGCGGTCACCGATCAGGGCCAGCGCCAGGGCAGCCGCGCCGCCCAGCAACTTGAGCACCGCAAACACCACCCCCATCTGCGCCGGTGCCACATCCAGCCCATGCCCCAGGCGTTCAAGAAACGCCCACAGGCCAATCTGGCCGGCGCCAAACACGAAGAAAAAGCCCAGGGCCCAATATGCCGGCACCGGGAAGCGAAAACGGCCTTGAAGGGAACTGTCTTTCGCTTGATCAACCGCGAAATCACTGCGCCCGGGCAATGCAAATGCGCTCAGGCTCAGTAACAGAATCATTGCCGCCAACACCAGCGCAGCCCCTGCGTAGTGAAAATGGGCAATCACCAGCGAGGGCAGGACAAACAGCACCAGTGCCACCAGACCGAGTTCAATGCCCTGGCGCATCCCCAAGGCCCGCTCCTTGTCAGGCATTTCGGCCATGATGCGTAACCCGAGACAGGTCATGAGCGCTGCGAAAAAACCGATCAGGGCCCACAAGGGCAACTGCGCAGCCGCAGGTAACCGCGAGGAGACGAGCAACGCCAGCGCCGCGCCCAGCGCACACCCGAAGGTCAGTGCGCGCCAGTTACAACGGTCAATAAAGCCCACGGCCACCAGGGTACCCAGCAGATAACCGGTAAAGCACACAGACCCCAGCAAGCCGATCTGGCTCGCTGCAAAGCCAAAACTATCCGCCAGTGAACCCAGCAAAATAGGCAGCGTATTGAAAGGCAAACCGCCAATGGTCGATGCCAGACTCGCGGCCAGCATAAACACCAGCGTTTTGCGTTGATTCAACATCATTGGCAGTGCCCTTCCCTGAGCTGATCAATCAGCGTTGATCAACGGTCGTGATTTCACGGCGTTCGGCCATGCTCGCCGGCACGCCGGCCTCATCGGTGAAGAACTGCTGATACCACTCGCGCAGCTGATACACAGGGCCGTCGCCCTCGGCCAGAACCGGATTATTGACCCGGACTTTGTGGGTCCAGATATCAACGTCCTGATAGAACGAATCGCGGTTACGCTGCACATAATCCAGCGCCAGCGCTTCGTTTTGCGCATCGCTCCAGCCCGGGAATTTTTTCACCATGCAGCCAAAACGCAGTTCAAAACTGTTGGGGCCGATCGGCACGTGGCAGTTGAGCAGAATGGACTTGATTTCCTGACCGTCGAACATGGCGCGCATGCGGGTCAGGTGAGTAGCCGGGCCGTAATAGGCCGACTCCGCCACCAGATCCCCGCCCAGGCGCTCGGAGTCGCCATGGAAAATCTGCTCGGCAATATGCCCCTGGAAAACGTTGTGGAAATACTTGGTCGGCGTGCCGTGCACCGGGCCGAAATGCTGGGCATCCACCAGGTTGTCGACCAACTCGCGAGGATTGGTGTCGATGATCATCTTGTCCAGATGCCAGCTGTGCAGCCACTCATCGCTGTCCATTTCCGGCAGGTGCGGAATCACCACATCTTCAGCGGGCGGCTTGCCTTCCGGGTTGTTCCAGACAAACAGCAGCTTGTTCACTTCACAGGTCAGCCAGGCGCGGGTTTTGGCCTTGGGCGGGATACGCTTGCAATACGGGATCTCGACACATTTCCCGCTGGCTTCGTACTGCCAATGGTGAAAAGGACAGACCACACGGTCGTTCTCGATAGTGCCCTGGGACAGGTCGGCACCCATGTGCGGGCAATGGGCGTCGAGCACACTGATCTCGCCCTTGGAGGTGGCGTAGGCCAGCAGGCGGGAGCCGAAGATGTTCAGGGTATGTAATTTTCCATCACGGTATTCATCCGCCTCGCCCAGGCAATGCCATCCCCGGCCAAAGCGCGGAGCTAACGCATTCTCGACGTGGATTTCAGCGAGTTTAGTCATTTTTATTATTCCTCAGGTTAGGGACCAGGACGCGTGCCTGATTGATCTTCACCGAGGCGGGAGGCGGGCTCATCGTTCAGATGGACTAGAGACAGGACTTGCACAAATCCTCTGGGTGCCCGGCTTGCAGGCGATGCAGGCAACCGGCCAAGGCACAGACAGCCCGCCGATCCTGTGGCGGGGCAAGCCCGCTCCTGCAGAGTGCAGCCATGAAAATGCACAACCCCTGCAGGAGCCCGGCGTGTCAGCGCCAGTCGGCAACTATCCCGTGCTCACGGGCAAACGGCTGGCAGTGAATGGTTTGACGCTGGTAATCGCGCGCGGCTTCGTCAGTCGCCAACCACAGCATCACCGCCGCCGGAACCTCTGGCGGCGCAGAGCCGGCGCGCAGGGCAATCACGCCTTTATCGCCAATGGTTGCGCGCAGCGCCTCAGTGGTCACAACCCCGGGGTTGAGGGTGTAAGCCCGTATCCCCTGCTCACCCAGCTCCACCGACAAAATACCCGACAGCCGCGACACCGCAGCCTTGCCTGCACCATAGGCATAGCCCCAGCCACCCTTGCCGGCAGCCACTGGAGGGTCGGTTTCTCCGGCCCCGGAAGTGACGTTGATCACCACCCCGCCACCCTGCTCCAGCATTTTCCCGACCACCGCCCGGGTCAGCAAAAACGGGGTCAGCACATAGCCCTGAAACACCCGCTGCAAGGTCTCGGGCTGCAACTCCATAAAGGGCGAGTTGAGGTCGCTGCCCTGGTAAATCGCATTGTTGACCAGCACATCCACCCGGCCATATTCGGCAAACACCGCCTCACTGGCGGCCAGTACCGAGTCACTGTCGAGCAGATCCATGGGCACCACCAGAACCTTGCACCCCAGTTCGCGAATCTCTGCCGCGGTGCCGTTCAGACTGCCAGGCAGTGCCGTGCCGTCCGGGTTGCGCAAGCCGTGCACATGACTTTCACCTTCATCCAGACTGCGCGCGCTAATGGCCAGATCAAAACCTGCACGGGCGAATGCCAGAGCTGTTTCACGCCCGATGCCACGGCTGGCGCCGGTAATAAATGCCACTTTGTTCATAGGGGTTCCTCAAAAATCAGAAGCGTTGCGCACGCACCATCGCGTCCATACCACCATCGACAAAGATCACGCTGCCGGTGACAAAGCTGGCCTGCTGCGACTGCAAAAACGCCACCACCCGGGCGATTTCCTCGGGATGACCGGCGCGCCCCAATGGCGCAACAAAATCACTCACCGCCTTGCCAAACCGCGGGTCATCCTTGGCTGCCTGATGCAGCGGAGTCTCGACGGCTCCAGGGGCAACCACATTCAAACGGATTCCCTGCCTGGCCCATTGCACCGATTTGCGCCGGGCCTCACAGGTCACCGCGTACTTGGAGCTGGCATAGGCCACATGCGGCTGGCCGAGGGCATCGGCCAGTTGCAGGGCCTGCGCTTCGTCAGCGGCGAGCAGCGCAGCAACCATTGGCTGCTGATCGGCACCGGGCTGGGTGGCCGCCACTGAACCTATCACCAGCGCCGCCGGGTTCTCGCCCTTGGCCAACGCATCGGCCAGGCCGTCAAGCAATTCACTGACGCCAAAATAGTTCACCGCCAGCACCAGGCTGCTGGAAGACGCGGTAACGCCCAGTCCGGCACAGCACACCAGCCCGTCAAGCACACCGCCAGACTGTTCAAGCACCTGGGCCACTGCCGCCCGGCGCCCGTCACGGGTGGACAGGTCGGCGACCACCTCGGCATTGGCCCGGTCAATTCCGATGATGCGGTGCCCCGCAGCCCGCAATTGCGCACACAAGGCGGCGCCGATCCCGGAAGCGGAACCGCTGACAGCTGTAACTGGCATAAGACTTTCCTTGATAATGCAGGCTCACCGCGAGCCTGACTGACGTGAGTGCTTAAGCGCTTTTACGAACGGGCCGCGCCAACTGCGGCGCCGGTACAATCACCGACTCATCCCCCCGCAAGGCGCACTTGGGCTTTCCCAGCGCGACCACGCTGTTCAGCAGAATCCTTACCAGCTCGGTCTGACGGCGCACACCGGTTTTGGAAAAGATCGAGCGCAAGTGTGCCCGCGCGGTGTTGCGCCGGATGTTCAGGTTCTCGGCCGCTTCTTCCAGGGACAAGCCGTTCGCCAGCTCCATGGCCAGCGCGGTTTCGGCCTTGGTCAGGTTGAACAATTGCTTGGTCACCACTTCGCTGGCCAGGGACTTGCCCACCGAATCGCGGATATAGATCACCGCCGCCGGCTTGCTCTTGCCCTCAGCCCATTCCAGCGATGGAATCGCCTCCACCACCAGGCCCAGGCTGACCTGACCCGAAGGCCGGGTCACGGACATGGCATCGGCGGTCAACCCGCCCTCGCGTACTTCGGGGCTGAACGCGTGTTTGACCAGACGCTGCAATTCGCGGTTGTCGCTGGGATAGGTGGCCTCCAGTCGGCCGCCCACCAGTTTCAGGCCATCGGCGCTTTTAAGGATTTCTTCGGCCACCGGGTTAAGGCGCAGCACCTTGCCGGTCTCGTCGAGCACAATGGTCGCCACCGACAGCCGGCTGATGGCCTGGGCATAAAGCTCGCTCATGGACTCACTGCGGTCCAGCAGATTGTGCAGGTGCAGGGCGCGGCGCAAATGGGGCAAAAACATGCCGCACAGGGCACGTTCCGCAGTGGAAAATCTGGGCGAGGTTTTAGGCCGGGTGATCCGGAAACGCAGCTTGCCGCCGTCCGGGGTGGAGATGTCGGCGCCCATCACGTGATACACGTTTTGCGGCCCGCAATAGGCTTTGAAATAGGCAGAGTGGGTCCAGTCCGACTCACTCATCAGGTCCTCGACGGTGAATACCTGGTCCAGGGCCTGGCCGGCAAAAGGCGTGTTGGTCTGGGGGTACGTCTGGTAGGTCAGCTCACCCTCGCCTTCGATGTCACCCGCCACAATCATCAACCCCAGGTCCGGTTGATCCGGCACCCGCAGAATCAGCGTCGCATAGTTGGCAGCAAACATTTCACGCACGGCGCACAGGGTACGGCCCATGACCTTAGGGTCCAGCGCTCCATCATAAAACCTGCCGATCATTTGATCGTAATCGGACAAATCCAGTCCCAGACTGGTCAGGGTTTGGTGATTCAGGGTCACTGTATCCACGGACATTTCCTCGCATTGGGCCAGATTCAAAGACCTGCCCTCATTATTGTTTTTATGACTAGCGACTTGCCTTTGCGCAGAAGCGGGATGCTCCGTCAACCCTGCGCAAAAGCGGGATGCTCCGTCAACCCTGCGCAAAAGCGACTCAGTATTTCTTTATGTTGACCGGCATACAAGCCCGGCCAACCCTCTATTTCAACGGTTTGACTGATCCTTGGCAGACACGCTCTGCTTGAGCGGGTAATGCCCGGCATGGGCCTGTGGTTCAACCACAGTCCTGACCTTGACCAGCGGCCGTCCCAGGTTGAACCAGGCAGCCAGGGCCGGCAGCAGGAAGATCGCCCCCAGCACGTTGACCAGGAACATAAAGGACAGCAGCACGCCCATGTCAGCCTGGAACTTGAGCGGCGCAAAAGCCCAGGTACACACACCGATGGACATGGTCAGTGCGGTAAATACGGCTGCCGTACCACGTTGGCACATGGCCTGGTAAAACGCATTGCGCAGATCTTTGCCGTCAGCCATTTCATGGGCTATGCGCTCGTACAGATAAATCCCGTAATCGACCCCCACCCCGACTCCCAGCGCCATTACCGGCAGGGTTGCGACTTTCAGGCCTATGCCCAGGGTCGCCATCAGGGCGTTGCACAGAATGGCCACGATCGCCAACGGCACCAGAATGCACAGCACCGCACGAAACGAGCCGAAGGTCAGCCAGCAAAACAGCGCCACCGAACCGAACAGGGCGGCGAGCATCACCACTTCGGCCTGTTTCACCGCCTCGTTGGAAGCCGCCATCACCCCCACATTGCCGCCGGCCATCAGGAACTGCACTTCAGGGGTTTGCAGGCCGGCAATGATGCGCTGGGTTTCCTTGACCACATGACTGACGGTCGCCCCCTCATGATCGGTCAGGAACACCAGAATCTGCATGCGCTGACAACCTTCGGTCACCAGTCCGTCGTCCGGCATATAGGCCCGTGCGCCCTGGCTCAAACCGCGCTCGGAGCCCGGAATGGCCGACCAGCGCGGGTTGCCTTCGTTGTTGCCGGCAATCACGTTCTTGCCCATGCCGGCCACGCTCTGCACCGACTGCACCCCGGGCACGCTGCGCATCTGGAAGTCGAACGACTCGATCGCGCGCATCACCTGCGGCGCCAGACAGCCTTCTTCAATGCCTTTGACCTGAACAAACACCGACATCACATCCAGGCCGATGGAGTAACTGTTAATGATTTTCTGGTTGTCCTGGTTGTAGCGTGAATCGGCGCGCAACTCCGGAGCCCCGACGCCGATATCGCCCACGGCCAGATCCCGCGCCTTGTAGGCACCCACACCCAGCAGCAACAGGCTGATGACAAACACCGCCAGCGCCGGTTTGGGCTCGGCCAGTGCCGACAGCCGCCACCACAGTGCATGCTTGCCCCCGGCAGCCTTGAGCCCCTGGGCCAGAGCGCGGGGTTCGAGCTTCAGATAAGAAAGGATGATCGGCAGCATCAACTTGTTGGTGATGATCATCAGCATCACGCCGATACAGGCAGTCACCCCCAACTCATGGACGATGGGAATATCGATCAGCATGATCACGCCAAAGCCCAGTGCGTTCATCAGCAACGCCAGCGAGCCGGGAATGAAAATCTTGCAAAATGCACTGTGGGCCGCCTGTACCGAAGGGCTGCCGGCCAGCACGTCCTGCTTCCAGGCATTGGTCATCTGCACCGCGTGGGACACGCCAATGGAGAAAATCAGGAACGGCACCAGAATCGACATCGGATCGATCCCCAGCCCCAGCAAAGGCAGCAGGCCCAGCAGCCACACCACCGGCAGCAAAGCCACCACCAGCGCCACCAGCGTCAGGCGCCAGGAGCGGGAATACAGCCACAGCATCAAGCCGGTGATCACAAAGGCAATCACGAAGAAGCTGATTACCGTGGTCAAACCTTCAATCACATCCCCCACCAGCTTGGCGAAGCCGACAATATTGATCTCGATATCATCGTTGCTGTATTTGGCGCGAATGTCCTCCAGCCGCTTGGCGACCTCGGCATAGGACACCGGCTTGCCGGTTTGCGGGTCCAGGTCCTGCAAGTCGGCACGTACCATCGATGACTTCAGGTCATTGGCCACCAGCCGCCCGATCTGCCCCGAGCGGGCAATATTGCTGCGAACCTGGGCCAGGTCTTCGCCAGACCCGGTAAAACGCGGCGGCACCACCACATCCCCGAAGAAGCCTTCTTCGGTGATTTCGATATAGCGCACATTGGCGGTAAACAACGAGGTAACACTGGCGCGGCTGACGCCGTTGATAAAGAACACGTCGCCGGTGACTTTGTTGAGGGTGTCGAGGTACTCGCGATTATAGATATCGCCCTCACCTTTCCACTTCACGCTGACCAGAAAACGGTTGGCACCGGTGAAGTACTGACTGAAATTGAGGAAATTGACCATGAACTCGTTGCGCACCGGGATTTGCTTGTTAAAGCCCGGATCGAGCTGAGTGTGGGTGGCGCTGTAGCCCAGGGCCAGGGTCAGCAACACAAACAGTGCCAGCAACCCCTTGCGCCAGGCGATCAACAGGTCGGCGGTACGCTCGACGACGCGGTCAACTGCAGATTTAGCCGTGCTCATTTGGCATCTCCCAACGCAGCAACGCTGCCATCAGTGCCCTGGAATACCCCGCGCTCACCGCCCACCAGCAACCGCTGTGAGCCCACTAGCACCGCCGAGGTCAAGGTGCCCAGGCCGGGCAAGCGGCTGGCACTGACTAAATGGCCATTGCCATCCAGACGCACCACGGAACTGCCCGCGCCAACTATCAACAGCCCGCCGCCGTTGGGCAACAGGGCATGGCCATAGAGCGGCAACTGATTGCCCACCGCCACCGGATCCCAGCTCTGACCAAAGTTCTGGCTGACAAAGACATGCCCGCGCATGCCGTAGGTTACCCAGCGGTCGGGGCTCAAACGCACCACGCCAAACAGTGACCCGTTATAGAACGCGGGCAGTTTCTGCCAATTGCGCCCGCCATCGTCGCTGCGCATCACCAGACCCTGCTCGCCCACCAGCATCCGCCGGCCATCCGCGCCGCCGTCCATGCCGTTCAGGTGGGCACTGTCGACTTCCAGCGGCTGGGCTTGCCAGGTACGGCCGTCATCATCGGACTGGTAAAACTTGCCAAAACTGCCGAACGCCAGCACGTGCTTGCCTCCGGCATTCCAGATTCCCAGCAAAGGCTCGGCGACTTCATCGTCGTGACGCACTTCAGTCCAGTTCGCGCCCCCGTCTGCGGAACGCAAAATCCAGCCATCATGGCCGACAGCCAACAGCGTCTTGTCCGACAGCTGCACCAGCGCGGTGAGGGTCAAGTCACGTTGCGGCTTGACCACGGCGGACTGCCAGGACAAACCCTGGTCGTCGCTGAGCAGAATATTGCCGCGCTCACCCACAGCCACCACGCGCTGATCGAGGTACAGCATGCCGTTGATCTGCAGACGATCGGGACGCAACTGAGCAGAGGCGACAACGGGTGCAGGATGGGGAGTGAAGGTGAAAACGACGGTTGCCGCGACAATCAGGCAAACCAGATAGCCGATCATTGCACGCATGGTCGAAGCCTCGCTGCACGATTCAGTTGCTGGGCAGAGTTCATGCAGCCAGTCCTCTTTTTATTATCGTGGATGCTCTGACTACCTCGGCGGCGAGGTGCCTAGAACCTGCCTTCGATCTTCGGACTGGTGGGTCACGGGCACATCGTCCAAATGGCCTAGCCCGGACGGCCTGACTTGCCTCTCTATGTATCTGCATATGTACATATCTGCAGGAGCGGGCTTTAAAATGGCCAACAGCTCGCGAGGCAAGCTCGCTCCTACAGGGTTTCAGGGGTACGGGTTCAGACCAAACGCTGTATCTGCTTATGCCGCCATACCAGACGGTAATACGCCGTCTGCAATCCCAGCATCGCCAGGTAGGTGACCGGGAACGCCATCCACACCCCTTCCAGGCCGTAGTGGGCATTGAGGGCATAGGCCACCGGCAGTTCGATGCACAACACGCAGAAAATCGTGATGCCCATGGGCACCAGCACCACGCCGCTGGCACGCATGATGCCGCCAATCACAGCCTGGAAACCGAACACCAGAATGCTCCAGAGCATGATGTGCAACAGGTGCTCGGCCCGAATCCGCGCATCGACATCGGTAATGAACAGCCCCAGCAGCCAGTCCGACAACACATAGCCCAGCACGATCAGAGCGCCGGTCAGGCACAGGTTGATCAGCATGCCGGTACGCAGGATCGGCCCGATACGCTCGTTGCGCCCTGCCCCGATTGCCTGGGCCCCGAGAATCGACGCCGTGATGGCAATCGACAGCGCCGGAAACTGCACGTAATTGACGATCTGGGTCACCGCGCCATAGGCGGCTGTGGCCTGGGAGCCGTGGCTGTTGACCAGCGCCAGAATCACCAGCTCCGAGAGCGACAACACCACCATCTGTACCCCGGTGGGCAAACCGATGCGCAGCACCTTGCCGAGAATTTCCCGGTTCAGGCGCAGCGCGGCCCACAGCTCGCGGTCCGGTGCCATCACACTGTTTTTATGACGCAGGCGATAGCCCAGAAACAGCATGGCCAACAGGTTGCCCACCAGACCGGCCAGTGCAGCGCTCTGAATACCCATGGGCGCCAGCCCGACCCAGCCCTTGATCAAGGCGGGGGTCAGCAGCAGGCCCACCGCGGTGGATACCATCAGCGCCAGCAACGGCGACAGGGTATCGCTCACCCCGCGCAGCAGTTGGGTGAACAGAATGAACACCATCAGCAAGGGCAGGATCAGCATCATTACCTGGGCATAACCGACGGCTTCATCCAGCACATCGGCCGGAGTGCCCAACGCCTGCATGGCAGGTCGTGCAAACACGCTGCCGAGCACTGCAGCGATCAGCCCGACCAGCGCACCGAGGGTCAATGTGGCCCCGGTGATCTGCTTCACCATGGACGTCTCGCCGGCCCCCCAGGCCTGACCGATGAGCACCGAAGCCCCGGCGCCCAGACCAATCACCAGAGCGATAAAGAAAAACAGCACGGGAAACATTCCCGACACCGCTGCCAGTGCGTGAGTGCCCAGCATCTGCCCGATATAGATTCCGTTAAGGGTGCCGGAAAACCCCTGCAGGAAGTTGGACAGCACCATAGGCGCCAGGAAGATCAGATAGATCTGCCACAGCGGCCTTTGTGAAGGGGTTTGCATAACGGATTGTCCTTATTGAAAAGCCATAAGGCGTTATACCCCACAGGTCGCAAAAAGCGTTACCAAACATGTCCCCCATCACAGCCTGCGTTCTCTGTAGGAGCGAGCTTGCTCGCGAGCTCTGTGTCGCTCCGTGGAAAAGCTCGCGAGGCAAGCTCGCTCCTACAGGTCCAGGTCCAGGTCCAGGTCTAGTTCCAGATCAGTTCAATTCAAACAGCCCCGCCGCGCCCATGCCGCCGCCGATACACATGGCGACCACCACAAACCTGGCGCCACGGCGACGGCCTTCCAGCAGGCTGTGGCCCACCATCCGCGCACCCGACATGCCAAACGGATGACCAATGGAAATCGCCCCGCCATTCACATTCAGGCGGTCATTGGGGATCTCCAGAAAATCACGGCAGTACACCACCTGGCAGGCGAACGCTTCGTTGATCTCCCACAGGTCGATGTCGGACACGGTCAGGCCAAAGCGCTTGAGCAATTTGGGAATCGCAAACACCGGACCAATGCCCATTTCTTCCGGCGCACAACCACTCACCGCAATCCCGCGGTAGGTGCCCAGCGCTTCGATCCCGCGCTGTTTCGCCTCGGCACGGCTCATCAGCAGCACCGCCGCGGCACCATCAGAAAATTGCGAGGCGTTGCCCGCAGTGATGAACTCGCCCTGTTGCACCCACTTGCCGTCTTTCCAGACCGGTTTCAGGGCGGCCAGGTCTTGCAGTGTGGTGGAGGGGCGATTGCACTCGTCGCGGTCGGCAATCACGTCCTGATAACCGCTGGGCTTGCCTTCCTTGTCGAACAGCAGCTTGCGCGCAGCCAAAGGCACGATTTCATCGGCGAACAGCCCGGCGGCCTGTGCGGCTGCGGTGCGCTGCTGGCTTTGCAGGGAGTACTGGTCCTGCACTTCGCGGCTGATGCTGTAGCGTCGGGCCACGATTTCGGCCGTTTCAAGCATCGGAATGTAGGCCGTCGGCATGCACTCCAGCACGGCTTCGGACTGGGCCCGGTAGGTGTTCTTGTACTTGTTCTGGGTCAGGGACAGCGACTCGACCCCCCCGGCAACGGCAATCGACATTTCGCCGGTCATGATCCCTTTGGCGGCCACGCCGATGCTCATCAGGCCCGAGGCGCACATGCGATCAATAGCCATGCCCGGCACGGTGTCGGGCAAGCCCCCGGTATTGGCGCACAGGCGGCCGATGTTGTAGCCCTGGGTGCCCTGTTGTGCGGCGGCGCCCATGATCACGTCTTCGACCGAGCCCGGCTCGATACCGGCACGCTCTACCACCGCCCGTACCACATGGCCACCGAGCACCGGTGCTTCAGTGTCGTTGAACGAACCGCGGAAGGATTTGCTCAGCGCGGTGCGGGCCGTGGATACGATCACAACGTCATTTAAATTCATGTTCAAGGCTCACTGTTCAATAGGGTTGAAGGTGTAGCGGCTGATGGTGTCCACCACGCAGCCGGGGCGCTCGCTGCCCTCGATTTCGACGCTGATGCGCACCACCGCCTGCAACGCATCGCCCAAGGCCTCGACCCCCAGGATCTGGCCATGCCCGCGTACCCGGGAACCAACCTTGACCGCTGCCGGAAAACGCAGCCGGTCGCTGCCGTAATTGACGCCCATGGCCAGATTGGCGAACTGCATCAACTGCGGCATAAACAGATTGGCCAGCGCCAGGGTCAGATAACCGTGGGCAATGCAGGCACCAAACGGGCCGCTGGCAGCGCGCACCGGGTCAACATGAATCCACTGGTGATCCCCCGTCGCCTCGGCAAACAGGTCGATCCGCTCCTGGGTCAGCAGCAGCCAGTCGGTGCGCCCCAGATCCAGCCCCTGTGCGGCGAGTAACTGCCCGGCGCTGCTAAAAAGCGTACTCATTGCCTCACCTCAAGCCTGTTGTGAACTGACGGGAAGCACTTCGCCGACCATGTACGAGGCGTAGTCGCTGGCCAAAAACACCATGACGTTGGCCACTTCCCAGACTTCGGCGGCGCGGCCAAAGGCTTCACGGCTGGTGAGCTGCTCCAGCAATTCGCTGCTGGAGGCTTTTTTCAGGAAGTCGTGCAAAGCGATCGACGGCGCCACGGCGTTGATCCGCACCCCGCTCTCCGCGGCTTCCAGGGCGCTGCAACGGGTCAGGGCCATGACCCCGGCCTTGGCCGCGGCGTAGTGGGCCTGTTCCTTTTGCGCACGCCAGCCCAGCACCGAGGCGTTGTTGACGATGGCACCGGCGCCACGGCGTTCCATATGCGGCAGCATGGCGCGGGTCATGCGCATGGTGCCGGTCAGGGTGATATCGAGTACCGACGACCATTGTTGATCGGTCATTTCCGTGAGGCGTACCTGACCGCCAAGGCCGGCGTTATTGATCAGTACGTCGACCCCGCCCAGCGCCTCTTCGGCAGCGGCCACCAGCGCCTGAACATCGGCTTCGACAGTGACGTTGCACAGTTGCCCGTACACCGCCTGCAACCCGGTTTCGGCCTTGAGGCGCTCAACCGCTTCTTCGAGGCGGCGCGGGTGGATATCAGAAATCATCAAGGCACGGCAGCCTTCTTCGGCGCAGCGCTTGGCAGCGGCATAACCGATACCGGCACCGGCGGCAGCGGTAATCAAAATCGACTTGCCGGCCAGCAACTGGTGACCAGGCACATAGGGAGGAGCTTGTCTCATGGCAGAAATTCTCTTGTTCTAACGAAACAACGTGCGCAACCTTGTGGGAGCTGGCTTGCCAGCTCCCACAGGGGCATTCGTGTCAGCTGCCCCAGACCCGCTGCGGGGCGGGGGCTTCAGCGAGGATCTGGGCCATGGCCACGCCCACTTCTTCGGGCTGCCATTGCGCGCCCTTGTCCCGGGTTACACCGGTGCGCCAGCCATCCCCCAGGGACAGTCTGCCGCCCTGGCTTTCGATGATTTGCCCGGTCACATGGCCCGACAGGCTGCTGCCCAGCCACACCACCAGCGGCGCAACGTTTTCCGGGGCCCAGGCATCAAAGCCGCCGTCGTCAGGCTTCTTCACCACGTCCGGCATCGCGCTTTCGGTCATAGAGGTACGGGCCGCCGGGGCCAGGGCATTGGCGGTCACTCCGTAGCGCGCCAGTTCCGCGGCCTGTACCAGGGTCAAGGCGGCAATCCCGCCTTTGGCGGCGCTGTAGTTGGACTGTCCCACCGAGCCCTGCAAGCCGGCCCCCGAGCTGGTATTGATGATGCGTGCGGCCACCGGTTGACCGGCCTTGGCCAGGTCACGCCAGCGCTTGCCGAGGATGTTGGCGAGGCAGAAGTGGCCTTTGAGATGGACCCGCATCACCGCGTCCCAGTCGTCTTCACCCAGGCTGATAAACATCCGGTCGCGCAAAATCCCCGCGTTATTGACCAGCACATGCACTTCGCCAAACGCCGCCAGTGCGGCATCGACGATGTTTTGCGCGGTGGCGGTGGTGGTGATGTCATCGGCGTTGGCGATGGCCTGGCCGCCTGCCTGGCGAATTTCGGCGACCACTTCTTCAGCGGCTTCGCGACGAATGTCGTTGACCACCACATTGGCCCCCTCCCCGGCGAAAGCCAGAGCATAGGCGCGGCCCAGGCCGCCGCCAGCGCCGGTGATGATCACGGTACGGTTTGCACAAATTGCCATGTCAATGCTCCTAGAGACGCTCAATAATGGTCACGTTGGCTTGCCCGCCGCCTTCGCACATGGTCTGCAGGCCATAGCGCCCGCCACTGCGCTCAAGCTGGTTGAGCAGGCTGGTCATCAACCGCGCGCCGCTGGCCCCCAGCGGATGGCCAAGGGCAATCGCGCCGCCGTTGGCGTTGGTTTTGGCCGGGTCGAAATCCAGTTCCTTGGCCCAGGCCATGACCACCGAGGCAAAGGCTTCGTTGATTTCCACCAGGTCGATGTCGTTGATGTTCATGCCGGCTTTTTTCAGCGCGGCACGGGTCGCGGCAATCGGTGCCGTGAGGTGCCAGATCGGGTCGTCGCCCAGCACCGAGAGGTGATGAATCCGCGCCCGGGGTGTCAGGTTGTAGCGCTTGAGCGCAGCTTCCGAGACCACCAGCAAGGCTGCCGAGGCATCGCAGGTCTGGCTGGAAACTGCTGCAGTAATCGAAGGGAACTCGGCAGATACCGGCTCCAGCTCGGCCATTTTGGCGAGGCTGGTGTGGCGCGGCGTTTCGTCGTCCCACACCCCTTCGCAGGGCACGATTTCATTGACAAAACGGCGCCCGGCGATGGCATCCAGTGCCCGACGGTGGCTTTCCAGGGCGTAGGCTTCCATCTGCTGGCGGCTGATATCCCAGTGGTCGGCAATCCGCTGCGCCGCATAAAACTGGTTGACCGGCTGATTGCCAAAACGTGCCTGCCAGCCTTTGCTGCCGGAAAACGGGTCGCTGAAACCCAGGGGCTGCCCGGCCAGCATCGCCGAAGAAATCGGGATCTGGGTCATGGTTTGCACACCGCCCACCGCGATCACATCCTGGGTGCCGCTCATCACTGCCTGCGCGGCGAAGTGCAGCGCCTGCTGCGACGAGCCGCACTGGCGGTCAATGGTGGTGCCGGGCACATTGAGCGGCAGGCCGGCAGCCAGCCAGCTGGTGCGGGCGATATCCCCCGCTTGCGAACCGATGGTGTCAACGCAGCCAAAAATCACGTCGTCGTATTCGTCGGCCGGAATCTGGTTGCGCTCAACCAGTGCCTTGAGTACATGGGCGCCCAGATCAATCGCGTGAACATGGGCCAGACCGCCCTTGCGCTTGCCGGTCGGGCTGCGCAAGGCGTCAACAATATAGGCTTGGGGCATCAATCAATCCTCGAAGGTATGGCCGGGGCCCAAAGGCGCCGCGCCGCTCAGTACATGCTCGGCCACCCGGGTTTTATGCAGGGCGCGATCACCCCAGGCGTTGTCCAGCGCCCAGGCCCGCTTCATGAACATTTGCAGGTCGACTTCCCAGGTGTACCCCATGGCACCGTGTACCTGAATGCCGTGACGGGCCGCCAGCCAGCTGGCTTCACAGCACGCCAGACGTGCCTGGGACACCCACACCGAGGCGTTTTTCTCGCCGTGGGCCAGGGCGTAAGCGGCGCGATACAGCACCGGCTTGGCAAATTCGAGCTGGGTGGCAACATCCGCCAGGTGATGCTTGACCGCCTGGAAACTGCCAATCGGCTTGCCGAACTGTTTGCGCTGGGCGGCGTAATCCACTGACAAGTCGAGCATGCGCTGGGCCAGGCCCACCAGTTGCCCGGCCACCAGCAAGGCGCCACGGTCGAGGGTCTGCGCCCAAAGCTGGCGGCCATGCTCGCCCTCGGCCACCAGGGTGGCTGGGCCCGGTTGCCAGCTGACCTGAGCCAGACGCCGGGATGCATCGATGCTGCTGTGGGGTTGCACGTCAACCTGGCTGCGGGGCACGGCATGCACTTCATCGCCATGGGCCAGCAGCAGCAGGTCGGCATGGGCGGCATCGGCCACCAGCGGGTTGACCGGGTGGCCGATGGCGACCCGCAGGCTGCCTTCAGCAATGCGCTCCAGCCATTCGCCACGCTGCGGGGTCTGGGCTGGCAACTGTGCAATCAGTGCGCTGGCGACATAAGCGGTGTCGCCCAGAGAGTCGGGAATGGCGTAGTAACCCAGTTCCTGGGTCATCAAGGCCCAGGCCACATCGTCCATGCCCAGGCCGCCGAAGGCTTCGGGAACCGACAGCGCGGTCAGGCCCTGCTCGGCAATTTTGTTGCGCAAATCCGGTGAGCGACCGACGTCGGTTTCCCAGATTTCGCGAAGCATTTCCGGTGCCGCTTCGGTCATCAAAAAACGACTGATGGCTTCGCGGAAGACTTGCTGGTCATCGGTAAAGGTAAAGTCCATACCCGGCCTCACTTCGGCAGGCCGAGCATGCGCTCGGCAATGATGTTGCGCTGAATCTCGTTGGTCCCGGCGTAGATCGGCCCGGCCTGGGCAAACAGGAAGCCCTCCAGCCAGTCGTGGCCGTCTGCCGATTTACCGGTCAGCTCGCCATTGGCACCCAGAATCCGCATCGCGGTTTCGTGCATGCGCAAATCCAGTTCCGACCAGATGATTTTGTTGGTGCTCGATTCGGCGCCAATCTGCGCGCCGCGGCTCAGCCGGCCTACGGTGTGATAGGCCGACAAGGCATAGGCCTGGGCGTCCGACCAGGCCTTGCAGACGGCTTCGCCAAGGCTCGGATCACGGTCGGCGCTGGCGCGATTGGCCTGGTACAGCTCCACCAGCTTGCGGGCGGTGTACTGAAAGCGGGCCGGCGAACGCAACAGCAATCCGCGTTCAAAACCGGCAGTGGCCATCGCCACATGCCAGCCCTGCCCTTCTTCACCGATGCGGTTTTCCAACGGGATGCGCACGTCATCAAAGAACACTTCGGCAAACGCGTCCTTGCCGTTCAGGGCCTTGATGGCACGGACGGTGACGCCCGGTGCATCGAGCGGCACCATCACAAATGACAAGCCGTGGTGGCGGCTGGACGCGGGGTCGCTGCGAAACAGTCCGAACAGCCAGTCGGCAAAGATGGCCCGGGTCGACCAGGTTTTCTGGCCGTTGAGCACATAGCTGTCACCGTCGCGGGTGGCCTTGCTGGTGATCGCCGCCATGTCGGAACCGGCATTGGGCTCCGACCAGCCCTGGGCCCACATGTCGGCACTGGCCGCCATGCGCGGCAGAAAGCGCTTCTTTTGCGCCTCGGTACCAAATTCCATCAGGGTCGGGCCCAGTAACAGCTGGCCATTCTGGTTGACCCGCATCGGTGCACCGGCGCCGTAATATTCTTCTTCGAAAATCAGCCATTCGATCAGGTCGCAACCGCGCCCGCCCAGGGCGGTGGGCCACATCACCATTGAAAAGCGGCTGTCGAACAACTTGGCTTCCCACTGGCGGTGCTGCTCGAACCCTTCACGGGTGTCATAACTGGCCAATGGCTCGGCCGGCAGGTTGGCCGCCAGCCAGTGGCGCACCTCCTGGCGAAAGGCCTTTTGCTTGGGGGAGTAAGTCAGGTCCATCGTCAGCTCCTCAGAACGTGGCGTCGCGTTTTTCAACAAAGGCGCGCCGGGTTTCGGCAGAGTCCGCGCTGTTGTATGCCTGGAGTGTGAAGCCCTGCTCCCAGCGGTATTTGTCTTCCAGGTTGCCGTCTTCAATACCGTTCAACGCCTCTTTGGCGATGCGGATCATGTCCGGGCTTTTGCTGGCGATCTTGCGGGCGATCTGCAAAGCGGTTTCGCGCAGTTGCTCGCGGGGTACGACACGTTCGATAAAGCCGTACTGCTGGGCCTCCACCGCACCGATCTTGTCGCCGGTGAAAAACAGATAACGGACCTTTTGCACCGGGAACAGGCGTTGTAAATGCGCGCCGCCGCCCATGGCGCCACGGTCAACTTCCGGCAGCGCAAACGTCGCGCAATCGGATGCCACCACGATATCGGCAGCCCCGGTAATGCCAATCCCGCCACCCAGTACATAGCCATGAACCGCCACGATCACCGGCACCGGGTTGCGATGCACGGCCTTGAAGGTGGCGTAGTTGCCCGCATTGACGGCCACGATGCGTTCGGGGTGGGCGTCCAGTTCCTTGATATCGACACCGGCACAAAAACCGCGGCCCTCGGCACGAATCACGATGACCCGCACTTGCGGGTCCTGCCCCAGGGCTTCGAGGGTGCGGGCCAGGTCCAGCCACTCCTGGCTATTGAGGGCATTGACCGGTGGCCGGTCGATCACCAGCTCGGCGATCCCCGCCTCAATACGGGTGTGAAAGGCGGTATGGGTTGCGGTGGGGGCTGCACTGTTCACAGGTGCTCCTCAATTGGCGAAAGGCATGCGGGCAGTATGGGAATGCGCAGGGGGTGGCTCATCGTCCGTTGAGACTAAACACCTGCGGGGCCGTGCCGGGGATCCGACCGCCAAATGGACTAGTCCGGCTCAGGGATTACGCGCCTGTGCTGCCCTTCCATGCTCAAGACTTGATCCACTTATAGAGTGAGGAGTCCTATGGAGCTTGCCCTGACCGAAGAGCAGCGAATGATTCAAGAGTCTGCCGAACGCTTTTTGGCGCAGGTGGCCAGCTCCGGAGCGGTGCGCACGGCAATGGCCGCCGAGTCCGGTCTCGACCACACGGCCTGGGCCCGCATTGCCCGCGAGCTGTATTGGCCGGCACTGGCGATTCCCGAAGAATATGGCGGGCTGGGCCTGGGCTTTGTCGAGGTGTGCCTGTTGCAGGAACAGCTGGGCCGCTGCTTGTTGCCGACGCCGTTTTTTGCCACCTGCTGCATGGGGATTCCGGCGCTGCTGCTGAGCCGCAATCAGGGGCTCAAGAACCTCTGGCTGCCCCGGCTGGCGGCCGGCGAAATCAGCGCCAGCCTGGCCTGGACCAGCGCCCCGCGCTGGGACGACAGCGGCGTGCAGGTCTATGCACAGAGCTGTGCCGGTGGTTATCGCCTCAACGGTCAGTACCTGTATGTAATCGACGGTGCCGAGTGCGATTTGCTGATCATTGCCGCCCGCACCCCGGGCAGTATCGGCGAGGCCGGGATCCGCCTGTTTGCCGTGTCTGCCCTGACACCCGGCATCAGCCGCCAGCAGCAACCGACGCTGGATCAGACCCGACGTTTTTCCACCATCACCCTTAATGACGTGGTGCTCAACGATGAGCACCTGCTCAGCGAGCCCGGCCTCGGCTGGCCGCTGTTGCGCGATGTGCTGCGCATGGCCTGTATCGGGCTCGCCGCCGAGCAGACCGGCGGCGCGCAAAAGGTACTGGATCTGACCCTGACCTATATCGGCGGCCGCGAACAGTTTGGTCGCAGCATCGCCAGTTTTCAGGCGGTCAAGCACCGCTGCGCTGACCTGATGCTGGCCGTTGAGTGCGCACGGTCCGCCAGTTACTACGGCGCCTGCATTGCCGACCAGTGCCTGAATATCGATGGCGACCCCAGTGCCCAGCTGCAACTGGCGGAAGCCGCGGCCACGGCAAAAATCCATGCCAGCGAAGGCTTTTTCAACTGCGCCGCCGAGTCGATCCAGCTGCATGGCGGGGTTGGCTTCACCTGGGAGTACGATCCGCATCTGTACTTCAAGCGGGCACGGGCCAGCGAGCAGTTATTGGGCACGCCGGCCTTTCATCGTGAGCAATTGGCCAGGCATATTTTCGGAGAGCGCCCATGAACATTGGTTTCAGCGCGGCAGATGAGCATTTTCGCCAACAGGTGGCGCAGTGGATGCAGGAGCACCTGAGCGGGCAATACAACGAACTGCGCTTTCGTGGCGGGCCGGGAGACGAAGACTTCGCCCCCGGATTGCGCAAGCAGTGGGAGCGCGAACTGGCCGCGGGCCGCTGGGTGGGTGCGGGCTGGGCCATCGAGCATGGTGGTCGTGGTTTGAGCATCAACCAGCAAGTGATCTTTTATGAGGAATACGCCCGCGCGGGTGGCCCGGGGCGCATGGGGCACATCGGCGAAGGACTGGTCGGTCCGACGTTGGCGGCCTTTGGTACACCCGGGCAACAACAGCGGTTTCTGCCGGCCATTCTGAGCGGGCAGCACTTTTGGTGCCAGGGCTACTCCGAACCTGGTGCCGGCTCCGATCTGGCCAATATCAAGACCCGCGCCAGCCTCGACAGTGAGAGTGGCCAGTGGCTGATCAGCGGGCAGAAAATCTGGACGTCCCTGGCCCATGAATCGGACTGGTGTTTTGTCCTGGCGCGTACCGAGCCGGGCAGTGTCGGGCATCGCGGCTTGTCATTCCTGCTGGTGCCGATGGCTCAGGCGCAGATTCGCGTGCAGCCGATCCGGCAACTGACCGGCACCAGCGAATTCAATGAAGTATTTTTCGACCAGGCGCGCACTGCGGCCGACAACCTGATTGGCCAGCCCGGTGACGGCTGGAAAATCGCCATGGCCCTGCTGGGTTTCGAGCGCGGGGTATCAACCCTTGGCCAGCAGATGCAATTTCAGAACGAACTGGACGAAGTGGTGCGCATCGCCAAGGCCAATGGTGCGGCGCAAGACCCGATCATGCGGCAACGCATCGCCCAGGCCTGGAGCGGCTTGCGGGTACTGCGCTACAACTCGTTGCGCATGCTCTCGGGGGTACAGGATGGCAGCCTGCGACCTGAGGCGACCATTTATAAACTGGCGTGGTCGACCTGGCACCTGGAGCTGGGGAAACTGGCGATGGATGTACTGGGGCCGGAGGCAGAGTTGCTGGCGGCAGCGCCTTATGAACTGACGCGGTTACAGGCATTGTTCCTGTTCACCCGGGCGGACACCATCTACGGCGGCAGCAACGAAATACAGCGCAACATCATCGCCGAACGGGCCCTGGGAATGCCCCGCGAGGCCAGATAGATCGTGGCGCACCTGTCGCCGGCAAGCCGGCTCCCACAAGGTCAGACGCGACCCTACCATTGCGGGAGCCGGCTTGCCGGCCATAGGCTCTCAAAGCCAGACAGCATCCCACAATGACTGTGTTGCCTCTGACCCTGTGGGAGCCGGTTTGCCGGCGATAGACTCTCAAAGCCAGACAGCACCCCACAATGACTGTGTTGCTTCTGCCCCTGTGGGAGCCGGCTTGCCGGCCATAGGCTTTCAAAGCCAGACAGCACCCCACAATGACTGTGTTACCTCTGACCCTGTGGGAGCCGGCTTGCCGGCGATGCATCAGGCCATGAAATATTTGGTCCAGAGACTCTCGGAAGTCGCTTGCCTCAGAAACTAGTCTTTGCAGCTCTGACTTATGAGTAGAGCTCATGACCCAACGACCTGCTTCCAGCCGTTTAAGGTATGGCCGATTTTCCCAGGCCAATGGCATCTACCTGTTGACCGCCAATACGCTGGACCGGGAACCTCTGTTCTCTGACTGGCGCGTTGGCAGGTTAGTGGTTGCTCAATTTCGTCATGAACACACACAAGGTTCGGTCAATTCACTCGCATGGGTTGTAATGCCCGATCATTTTCATTGGCTGGTAGAGCTACAAAGCGCTTCACTTGACAAGCTCATGGGGCGTACCAAGTCATTGAGTGCTCGCGCCATCAATCGCATGACAGACAGAACCGGCAGGCGCTGGCAAAAAGGGTTTCACGATCATGCATTGCGTCGCGAAGAAGATCTGAAAAATCTGGCGCGCTATGTGGTTGCCAATCCTTTACGGGCAGGTCTGGTGAAGCGGGTTGGGGATTACCCTTTGTGGGATGCTGTCTGGCTTTGAAACCTTATCGCCGGCAAGCCGGCTCCCACAATGACAGTGCTGTATCTGACCTTGTGGCAGCTGGCTGTCTGACTTTGAAACCTAATCGCCGGCAAGCAAGCTCCCACAATGACTGTGCTGCTTCTGACCTTGTGGCAGCCAGCTGTCTGGCTTTGAAACCCCATCGCCGGCAAGCCGGCTCCCACAATGACTGTGCTGCATCTGACCTTGTGGCAGCCGGCTGTCTGACTTTGAAGCCCCATCGCCGGCAAGCCGGCTCCCACAATGACAGTGCTGCTTCTGACCTTGTGGCAGCCAGCTGTCTGGCTTTGAAACCCCATCGCCGGCAAGCCAGTTCCCACAATGACTGTGCTGCATCTGACCTTGTGGCAGCCAGCTGTCTGGCTTTGAAGCCCCATCGCCGGCAAGCCGGCTCCCACAATGACAGTGCTGTATCTGACCTTGTGGCAGCCAGCTGTCTGGCTTTGAAACCCCATCGCCGGCAAGCCGGCTCCCACAATGACTGTGCTGCTTCTGACCTTGTGGCAGCCGGCTGTCTGGCTTTGAAACCCCATCGCCGGCAAGCCGGCTCCCACAATGACTGTGCTGTATCTGACCTTGTGGCAGCTGGCTTGCCGGCGATGGGGGCAGGACTAGAAGGTGTACTTGCCGTTGAACGACAGGTAGTCCCTGTCGGCCATGGTCCGGCCCTGGGCCAGGTCTGCCGAGCTCAGGTAGGCCACGTAGGTCAGCCCCAGCTGGAAGTTGCCCAGGTATTTGAAATCCCCGCCCAGGGTCAGGCGCTTTTCCGCACGGCCCAAACCGGAGTAGGCGCTGCCATCAATGTTCTGGGTCCAGGTGGCCTTGGTGGTCAGGTCCCAGCCATTGAATATGTTCGGATGATCGAAGTACGTGCCAATCCCCAGCAGGCTGGAACCCCGGGTCTGGCCGTCGTACACGTATTTGTTGAACGTGCCGTCGGTACCCGCCCCGCCGCCGGTAACGGTCAGGTCATCAACCCCCTGAATCCGCTGGTGCACCACTTCGGCCATGAGGGTGGTTTGCTGCGCCATGAACGTCGGCCCGATCATGTACACCGCGTTGAGGTTGCCTTGCCACAGCTGGCCCCGGGCCGGTGCACCATTGCTCAGGTAGACAGCCGCACCGTCGCGGTAGCTCAGGTCGCCGGCAAACTGTACCGAGTCCCCCGCTTTGGTGGTGAAGCTGATGCCTGTCAGCTTGATGTTGTCGAAGTAACCCAACTGATAACTCGGACCGTAGCCACTGCCCCCGACCTTGTTCAGTGAGGAGTAATGGGTCTGCCCGGTAAAGTCGAAAAACAGCGCCGGTACGCGATCGTGGTAGCGATAGTGGAACAGGCCGATTTCGGTGTTTTGGGTGATCCGGTAGCGGGTACCTATACCCCACTCGCCGCTGTTACCCGGCTTGACCGAGCCGCCATAACCCACCGCAGCTGAATCGGGCAGGCTGCTGACAATGCCGGGGGCCAGACGATAAAACTCGGCCCCCGGACCAAAGGTGTCGCTGCCGAAGTAATCACCCACCGGGTTGAGCTGGGTTTCTTCCCATTTGTATTGGTAAAAACCGAGCAAGGCCAAATCTTCATTGATCGACCACGAGCCCGACACCTGCCCCACAGGCAGGTAGGCGTCCTTGGCCTCGGTTCCCGGCACGTTGAATTTGGTCGCATCCACGGGCGCCTGGCCCTGGCTGATATTGGGCCAGAACAGGCTCTCGCCCCAGGCCACCAGGTGCCGGCCGGCCTTGAGTGACACGTACTGATCGTCGTTGACGGTAAAGTCGCCATACACATAGGCGTCCAGCAGTCGGGCCTTGCTGCCGCTGAGTTTGCGCGTGTCCCGGCTGAAGTCGTTGTAGCGCCCGGTTTTGTTGACCGTGTCCGGCGAGTCGTTGTCGTTGCGCTGGTAGTACACCTCGTCATAGAAGTGGCTGCCTCGCATCACGGCACCGAGGTTGTCGTGCTTGAGCATCAACTCGCCAAATACGCTGACCCGGTTGTTGATCAAGGAACCCCGCTTGAAGTTGCGGGTGGTATCGTCGTTGTTGATGCTGTTGAGGTATTCGTGATCAGGCTTTTCTGTACGCA
The DNA here is from genome assembly GCF_022496645.1 of Pseudomonas sp. TMW22089. Classification (NCBI taxonomy): domain Bacteria; kingdom Pseudomonadati; phylum Pseudomonadota; class Gammaproteobacteria; order Pseudomonadales; family Pseudomonadaceae; genus Pseudomonas; species Pseudomonas sp. TMW22089. The sequence goes on along the minus strand of NZ_SCFG01000016.1, from coordinate 42,696 downwards.
TGGAGGCGGTGTAGTTGACCGTAAGCGACGAGTCGAGGGTGGTGTTTTCTCCCAGCTCGATGGTCGGCGCCGCCAGTACCAGGGTGCTCAAACCCGACAGTAAACCGGTCCCCACAAAACGTGTGCAGTGCTTAAGCATGCCGTGCTCCTTGTTTCTTATTGTTGTGCATCACCCGCCCGCCCGCGCACAGGCAACCTGTGGCAGACGGGTAAAGTCAGGGGGGTTGACCGTTTATTTGCCAGCCCGGCGAGCGGCTTCCGGGCCAAAGTCTCCGGGGGCCAGACCGCCCTTGTTCAGGACATAGCCGTTGCGCTGTTCATTGATCAGGTTGAAGGCCAGGTAACTGCCGGCGTTCAAGTCGTGGTACAGGCCGACACCTGCCTGCCAGGTCTGGGTTTCCGGGGCGTAGAAGTAGTTGACCATCGAGGTACGCCACAGCTCGCCACGGTTGTCGTAGTTGTCGCCCATGACCGGAAACCAGCTGTCCTCGTCGATGTACATCGTGCGCTTGCCATACAAATGACGGTTGCCGGGTTTGAGCACACCTTCGAGGACCCAGACGCGGTGCAGTTCATAACGCATGTCGTCGGGGTTGATGTGGCCCGGGGTCAGCATCCCGGCGTATTTGAGATCGCTGGCGTGCAGACGCGCGGTGTTGTAAGGGATATACAGCTCTTTTTTGCCAACGATATTCCAGTTATAGCGCTGGGCCGAACCGTTGAAGATCCGTACTTCGTCGACCGTGATCGAACCGCCGGAGCCCGGGAAGGCCATGTCAAAACCGTAGCCCGGCGACTGCCGCACGCGCCGGGTGCCCGGGTCGTAGCGCCAGCTCTGGCGCGGCTCGGTCTTGTCGTTCCAGTACTCGGTACCGGTGTTGATTTCGCCCTTGTCGCGCTGTGGCAGCAGGGTTTCGTTGAGGTAGAACGAGGAGTTGCCGGTGGTATCACCGATCTTGCCCGGCTCCAGCCCCGGCGCCATGTTGCGCGAGTGCACGCGGCCCCAGTTGATATTGCCGTCCTTGAGCACATAGGCGTTGTCCGAGGTGTATTCCTCAGTCCAGGCCCTGACCGTGAACAGCGAGGCATTTTTCAGCAATTCAATGCCGTTCTGCGGGATCGGAAACGCGACCCCGCCGGTACGGGCCACCACGCCTTCGCCATCATCCACCAGCTTGGCGACCGAGGCGTTTTCCAGAGTGGCCTTGCACACCGTGTCGGAAAAACGGAAATCGCGGTGGGACGGGTACACCGGCATGCGGAAGGTTTGCGGGTAGAGCTTGAACAGGGCTTTCTGGCCCTCGGACAGGTGCGCACCGTACTGACTCAGGTTTTGCGCGGTAATCACGAACAACGGCTTCTCGTTGGGGTAAGGGTCGATCGGATGTTTACCTGTGCCTTCGAACTTCATGCCGGGAGCCGCCCCCAGCCATTGGCCGCCGAACGGCGGGATAGTGCCCTCGGCGTTGCCCGCCTGCTGGGCGCCGACACAGGTCAGATCCTTGCCCAGCCGGGCAATCTGGTCGGCTGGGGCCTGGGCCTGGAGCGGCCCGCTGTAACTGTGCAAAACCAGAGCGACTGACAGCCAGCCGCCCACCTGAGAAAGACGTCGCATGGGGGTGTTCTCCTTGTTATTAGACGTACATGCCGATCTGCAGGAGCGCCCTTGCTCGCGATGCAGACACTGCAATTCTTCAATGGGTAGCGGCGATGCCATCGCGAGCAAGCTCGCTCCTACAGATTGACAAGCGGTTGATCGCAGGAAGCGCGTACGCTGGAAGGTCTTTTGTTCACCAGCGGCTTGCCCAGGTTGAACCACGCAGCCAGCGCCGGGAGCAGAAAGATCGCGCCCAGTACGTTGACCAGAAACATGAAGGCCAGGAGCACGCCCATATCGGCCTGGAACTTGAGGGGTGCAAACACCCAGGTACAGACCCCAAGGGACATGGTGACGGCGGTAAATACGGCTGCCGTGCCGCGCTGGCACATGGCCCGGTAGAACGCTTCGCGCAGGTCTTGCCCGGCCGCCATCTCGTGCTCGATGCGCTCGTAGAGGTAGATCCCGTAATCCACCCCCACCCCGACCCCCAGCGCCATGACCGGCAAGGTCGCGACCTTGAGGCCGATGCCCAGCAGAGCCATCAGGGCATTGCACAGCACTGCCACAATCGCCAGCGGCACCAGAATGCACAGCACCGCGCGCAATGAACGGAAGGTCAGCAGGCAAAACAGCGCCACAGAGAAGAACAACGCCGCCAGCATCACCACCTCGGCCTGCTTGACCGCTTCATTGGAAGCGGCCATGACCCCGATGTTGCCGCCCGCCAGATGGAAGGTCACACCCGGCACCTGGATGGCGCCAATGATGCGCTTGGCCTCCTCCAGTACATGGGCCACGCTGGCCCCTTCGTGATCGGTCAGAAACACCAGAATCTGCATTTTCTGACAGCTGTCGGTGACCAGCCCCGAGTCCGGCGAATAGGCATAGGCGCCCTGCTGCAAGCCCTGGGCGGAACCCGGAATCGCGGCCCAGCGCGGGTTGCCTTCGTTGTTGCCGGCAATCACTTGCTTGCCCATGCCGGCCACGCTTTGCACCGATTGCACACCTGGCACTTCGCGCATCTTGAAATCGAAGGTTTCGACCGCGCGCATGACTGCCGGGTCGAGGCAGGCTTCACTGCGTCCGCCAATGGTCAGAAACACCGAGAGCACATCCAGGCCGATGGAGTAGTTGCTGATGATTTTCTGGTTGTCCTGGTTATAGCGCGAATCGGCCCGCAGCTCCGGAGCCCCGGAACCAATGTCACCAATCTGCAGTTCACGGGCCTTGTACGCCCCCGCTGCCAGCAGCACCAGGCTGATGGCGAAGACCCACAGTGCCGGGCCCGGCGTGGCCAGCGCCGACAGACGCCACCACAGCGGATGGCGCCGGGTCGAACCGGGGCTGCGGGCATTGAGCAGACGCGGCTCAAGTTGCAGATGGGCGATGATCAGCGGCAGCATGATTTTGTTGGTGATGATCATCAGCATCACGCCGATGCACGCGGTAATCCCCAGTTCGTGAACGATGGGAATATCGATCAACATGATCACCCCGAAGCCCAGGGCATTCATCAGCAAGGCCAGGGCCCCCGGGATGAATATCTTGCTGAAGGCAGCCTTGGCCGCACTGACCGAATCGCTTCCTGCCAGCACTTCCTGCTTCCAGGCATTGGTCATTTGTACCGCGTGGGACACGCCAATGGAGAAGATCAGAAACGGCACCAGAATCGACATCGGATCGATTCCCAGGCCCAGTAACGGCAATAAGCCCAGGAGCCAGATGACCGGCAACAAGGCCACCAGCAGTGCGACCATGGTCAGGCGCAACGACCGGGAATAGACCCACAGCAGCAGGCCAGTAATCAGGAATGCGATGGCGAAAAAACCCATCACCGTGTTCAGCCCCTCGACCACATCGCCCACCAGCTTGGCGAAACCGACGATGTTGATTTCGATGTCGGCATTACTGTATTTGGCGCGAATGTCTTCGAGGCTGCGGGCGATTTGCACATAGCTCACCGGCTGCCCGGTTTTCGGATCGGTGTCTTGCAGGTCGGCCCGCACCATGGCCGATTTCAGGTCGTTGGCCAGCAGCCGGCCAATCTGCCCGGAGCGTGCGGCATTGCTGCGTACTTGCTGCAGGTCTGCGGGGGTTGCCGCATATTGCGGCGGCACCACCAGATCACCGACGTAGCCTTCTTCGGTGATTTCGATATAGCGCACGTTGGGTGTGAACAGCGAGGTGACGCTGGGCCGGCTGACCCCGGAGATATAGAACACGTCGTCCGTGACCTGTTGCAGGGTCTGCAGGAACTCGGGGTTGTAGATATCGCCCTGGCCCTTCCAGTGCACGCTCACCAGCAGCCGGTTGGCCCCGGTGAAGATGCGGCTGAAATCCAGAAAGTTGAGCATGTAGGCATGGCGCACCGGGATCTGCTTGTTGAAACCCGGGTCCAGCCGTACGTGGGTGGCGCTGTAACCCAGGCCCAGGGTTATCAGCAGAAAAAAACCCAGCAGGGATTTTCGGTGCGTCATTAACCGGTCGGCGCAACGGTTCACAAAACGCTGCATGGGAGGGACTTTATGAGCGTCGGCCATTTCGACCTCGCACAGCTAATGAAAAGACGATGGCGCTCATGCTCACGATCCCTCGCACATTCTTATTATTTTTTGGGTTCCGGCCTGTTCAGCCAGTGGGATCGATAATCAAGCTGGCCCGAAACCCGGACATCGTCCATAAGGCCTAGGCTGTTTGAGGGGAAGATGGATGGCGTGCGGGCGCTGCCCGTTAACAGCCGTTGCAGAGCAGTTGGCGAAGGCTACGTCCGCTTGCGAAGCAATCGTAATCCGCAGGGCCGGGGTTATCTGAAGAACCGCGGGGCATGACTTTACGACGGTTTCGCAACCGGACTCAGCCTCGATTCTCTCGTCAGCTGCTACAGGTACAGGGCAATTGCCGAAAGGGGCTACAGGTTTGCGGAGCGCGTCAGCGTCACTCTTTGCTGGCCTTGAAGGTCAACTCGCCCTTGGGCCATTTGGCGGCTTTGGCAGTGACGGCTTTCAATGTTTTGCTCAAGCCTTCGGTAAGTTGCTCTTTGGCAGCAAAGATCAACATCACGGTCTGGCCTTCTTTGAATACCACGCCTTCACCCAGAGGTGAGGCGACATAGGCGTAATCACCGATGCCGTAAATGGTGGTCTTGATATCACGGAATTTTATTTCGAACTTGCCACCTTCACGGCTGGGCAACACTGCTGCGCGAAAATGATCGCCGACCTTGAGTTCAAGACCCGGTTTGTCATCTACCACCAAGGCTGTTTCGGTATCAATTTCAGCGATGTAAATACCTTCGGCGTTTTGTTCAGTTACGTATACAAAGCGCGAGTGGAACAGCTTGACCAAACGTGCCCGCAAGTCACCCAAAACGAACAACGCATGCATTTCCAAATTACTGACTGCCAACGCAAAACCCTCGAAAACCTGAAATGGAACTGTCCGGGCAAACCACCGACAGCAAAAATTAATTGAAAACCCGAGTACGACAAGTGCTCCTGACTGCTCGAATCAGGAGTGGCATGTAACATCTGGACTAAATAGAGCAACGCCATGATTACCCCGGCGAACAGGCACAACAGAGTGAAGCAGCGCCTGCATCAGCGAAAACTGGCTGAAAAAAATAGCCGGGGGGCACCATTCTACCGGGTCATGCCCGAAGATGGGTATATACATCCTCTTCTCTATCAAGCAATCAATCAATTTTTTTGCCGGATTGAGTCTGTGCCCGGCAGGGCTTTCGTCGCGTGAATGAGTTAACTGCGCCACTGAGAGTCAACTACTGCCATACTCGCGTAAAAATCGACCTGGCCCATGCCGCCGGGTCATGCAGGCTTCATTACCTCCAAGGGAAAGCGACACGTGACGGAATTTGATATTGGCGAATTTTTTATCCGCGGTGAGTCCAAAGACGTCGACGGCGAATTTCAGGCAGTGATCATCATGCGCGCCAAGCCACCACTAACGACTGTCACCTTCCATCAGGTCGAAAAGGATCGCTGGTTCAAGACTGCCGAACTGGCAGCAGATGCCGCCAAACAATCGGCAAAAGAATTAAAGGCTGCAGTGGACGCCGGCGCCCTCAACTCCTAGTGCCAACCTGTGTATTGCATCAAGCGCGCTGAGCATGCCCCCTGTTGCACAGTTGGCCGGCATTCAGCTGCGCCAGCCATGCCGCGCGGCACTCTTCGGCTTCCGGGCGACTGGAAAAAGCCGTCCCGCGCTGCTCACCATTGACCAGCACCACCCAGCAGGCCTTCTGCCCGGTATCGCGCAAACTCTTGGGCACACCACTCCCGATCATTACGGCAACATCAACTTGATTGGACATGATGGTTTCTCCAGCTATTAGTTAGGCACCTAACGATGTCGGCTATATTAGTGGCTAACCGTCGCCGGAAAAAGCTATCTACGGCATAGATCAATTGCATAAGCCGTAACAATCTTCTGCTTTGCCTAGGCGTAATCCGGTGCTTTCTGATCGAAGACCCAGCGCCCGCCTTCCTCGGGAATATTGAAGAAAGCCCTTTGCACCACGGCCTCGCCCGCCCCCACGCCGGGGTTCCAGTTGGCCGACTGGTGGATATAGCGCTGGCGCAGCAAACGTTCTTCATCGGCGCTCAGCTTGATCGTCCCCTGGCGCACCTGGGCCTCAAGTGTGGCCATTATGGGCTTCAGCTCATCGGGCAACGCGGCCTGGGCATCGGTCAATGCGTTGAAGGGCACACCGTGCTCAACCGCCAGGCCATGCATGATCCGCAAATGCACCCGGGCAAGACGGCCATCGATCCTGCGCTGCATGAACACTGCAGCCTGTACCCGTTTCATCGGGTCTTCACGGCTACCTTCCTTGCGTTCAAGAGTGCGGATCTGCAGGAAATTCTCCGCAGCGCGGGGATCAATCAGGTCTTCGGCCTGCCATGCCAGCAACTGAGACTGGGTCAACTTCCAGGCCCGGGTCTGTTCAATGGCTGTGGACGGCTGCACCAGATTGCTCTGCCAGCGGCTCAAAAAAACCTGTTCCAGCATATCCAGCGGATAACCGCCGCCGACGTCGGCATGCGCCCCCGGCACCGCAATATCCAGCGGCCACTGTGGCGCGATGCGACTCAAGGAAAAATTTCGCCGTTGTTCATCCCGCGCGCTCAACTGGACCACCTGTTGCGCGCAGTCCGGGCCCAGGTACAGGTTGAGTCCGGGATTGATGTCATCGGCCACATCCCCCCAATCCTCCAGCCCGCCCATGGCGGCGACTGTGTCAAACAGACCAATAAAGTGGATGGAGCATGCAAAGTCGGCGGCCAGGGCAAACTGGGCGGTAAATGCGCTGGCGTTGATCTGGTTCACAAAATGCCGGGCCGCCGCCGCGCCGCGACTGAAACCAAACAGGTCCAGCTGCAAACGGCTCAGGGTATTGGGGGGCAGCTGCGCGACAAAGTGTTGCAAGCACTCCGTCAACCGGGTCCGGGCCAGTTCAGCCTTGCCCAGCACCCCCGTATGGCCACGACCATAGGTCTGGCCCGGAAACTGAGTATCGGCCGCGCCGGTGGTGGTGCCGATACCGCTGATATACAGCGAAGTCACGGCATGGCCAGCAGGGTCAAACCCTGACTGGGCCGGGTAGCACTGATGCAGCTTGGCAATATTGGTCACAGCAGAGGCATAGCTGCTGCCAGGATCAATCAGCAGCCCCTGTTCCTGACGCTGCTGTCCCTGCAGGCTATTGAACTGGTTATTGGCCGTCCCATCGAAAAAGATGCCGACCCGCAACACTGCTCCCGCGTTGCTTGAATTGCTCATCAATCCTGCCCTCGATTATTTCTACTGCGCGCAATAATGCCGCGCCCAATATAAGACGCAAGAAGCACGGCCAGCTCAAGATTCGGAAATTGTTTTGGAGGGGGTTACAACAATGGCTGCAATACGAACGACTGCAGGACCCGACTGATGCCGGAACCGCGTGGCGCGGCTCCGGCAAAGCAAACAGTCAGGCTTGACGCTGATGCTTGTCGATTTGCTCATGGCGCTCTTGAGCTTCGATGCAGTACTTGGTGGTCGGGCTGATCAGCAGGCGCTTAAGGCCAATTGCCTCGCCGCTGTCATCACACCAGCCGAAGCTGTCATCTTTGATGCGTTCCAGTGCTTGTTCCAGTTGAGGCAGCATGCGCTGGTCACGATCGATAGAGTTCACCAACCAGGTACGCTCTTCTTCAACCGAAGCGGCGTCCGCAGGGTCAGCTGGAGTGTCCAGGCTTTCGATCGCGATGCGGTTCTGCTCAATACGCTCGTGGGTTTCAACCTTCATGTTTTGCAACAGCTCGCTGAAAAAAGCATGTTGCTCGGCATTCATGTAGTCATCCGCCGGCATGGCCAGCAACTTATCCTTTGTCATTGATTTCTCTATAAAAAATACGTGCATTAAGGCGAATTAGGGAGCGTCCTGACCGTTCTTCATCCCAACCAGTTAGGTGCCATCTATTTCAAGCGCCACCCGGCACTCAATTTACGAGGGGCGGCAGTCTAAGGCCGACTTATCGAGTCAGCAACTGAAATGACAGCTATTTGTCCAGCAAAACATGGAAAACGACGAAAAACCTGTTACGCAGGGGCTAATGGAGTGCGTTTATCGCAAGAAATTCAATTGTTGCCCTGAAAATGCCCCCAGTGCGGACTTCTGTCCCGCTCCCTCCTACAAACCTCGCTCATTGCTGGCCTCAAGCAAGGGTTCCTATTGTGCGGCTCCTCTCCAGATAGCCAAGGAATAGTCATCATGACTGCCCCGACTGACCACACGACGCCCTCCCCCGAGATCAAATCCGCCCCCAGCCTGCTCAACAGCGGTGACCTGTATTCCGGAGCCTACAACTTTATGAGCAGCATCAGTGCCGGGGTCGATCCGCGCACCGGTGGGTTCTCGGCCTCGGTGAGCCTGCCCACCGGCGCCGCCAACGATTTGCGCGGCCCTATCAGCCAGTTGCGCCTGAGCCATAGCCCGCTGATGGCCGAAGATCAGGGCTTCGGTCTGGGCTGGATGCTTGGTACCACCTCGTGGGACGGGGCCAGCCAACAACTGCAACTCAATTCCGGCGAGCGCTTTCGCGGTGAAATTGTCGGCCAGAGCATGCGCTTCCCGGATGTGCGTTTGCCGGTAGTCGCAGTGACCGTTCAGCGTCAGGAAATATGGGTCAGGCATAACGATGGCACTTGTGAACGACTCGCGCCGTTGCCGGGGCATGCCAGCCTGTGGGTAGTCAGCACTCTGGTGGGTGCCGATGGCAGCGCCCTGAATTTTGACTGGCGTTCGGTCGGCAATGGGGCGTACCTGCAAAAGGTCAGCGATGCCCGGGGCCGCACGGTGCTGGCGCTTTCCTACGAAGGCCAGCAAACCCGTCTGACCTTACAGCCGGATACCCCCTCACAGGTGGTGATGTCTTTTCACCGGGTCTCCGGGCAGTTACGCCGGGTGACAGTGGACGGACTTCCCGACAGTGGCTGGCAGTTTGAGTACAGCCGCAGTGATTCAGGTCTGTTGCTGCTGAGCAAATGCACCCAGCCCACCGGCAGCACCGAAGAGGTGACCTATAGCGAGGCAAACGGTCTGGCGTTGCCGCCGGGGGCACCGTTTGCGCGGATGCCGGTGGTCAGCCAGACCCGCAAGGACCCGGGAGACGGCCAGACGGTGCAACTGGTTCGCTATGACTACGGCCTGTACGGCAGCAACAACTATTTTGGCTGGCCGGCGGTACGTCAGTGGCGCAACCGCGAAGACAATCTCTATCACCTGACCGGTGCCGGGGATTTCCTCTACGGCTCCACCGAAACCCTGATGGATGCCCGGGGTACTGTTTTGCAAACAGTGTCCCGCACCTTTAACCGCTTTCACCTGCTGACCCGTGAACGCACGCTACAGGGCCAGACCCTGCAAGAAACTGAAACCACCTATTACGACGAGCCCTGGCTGCCCATTGCCCGGCAACTGCCGTATTTCCAGTTCCCGCATAAAGTCATTACCCGCAAGGCGCAGCTCGACGGTCAACGGGTACTGCGGGAGCTTGTTACCGAGGAAGAAACCCGCTACGACGAGCTGGGTAACCCGGTGTGGCACCGCAATGCCCTGGGCGGGATTGAAGAGTCCGAGTACTACCCGGTGAGCGGCGAGAGCGACAACTGCCCGGCCGACCCATTGGGCCGCATCACCCGCCTGAAAAGTCGTACCGTCAGTCCGCCACCCGGCACCGAAGGCCCGGTCAAGCAGACCCGCTACCGTTATCAGGCGCTGCCGGTACGTCAGGATGCTCCGGGGTTTGCATTGCCTACCTTTGTTCAAAGCAGCGAGGAACAGCTACTGCTGGTCGAAGGTGAAAAATTTAGTGAGCTGGGCCGCTCGACGCAAAGTTTCATTAACGATCCGGCCTCACCCCATCACGGCCGTATGCTCAGTGAAACCCAGACGGTAGAGGGTAAAAGCACTACCCGGGCCTACAGCTACAACCTGACCCAAGCCCCAAACGCCCGCTCTCTTGAGCGCGCAGTCCTGCAGGAAAATGTCACGATTACAGGTCACGATGGCCAGTCAACTGTTGCGCAATCGTCGCAGGATTTGTACTCCGGCCTGATGGTCACCGAGCAGACCGACGAGCAACTGCGCATGGTCTTTGCCCACGATGCCCTGGGCCGTGTGACTCAGGAAGTCGCGGCCCCGGATTCGGCGTTCGAGGCTGAGGTCAACTGGGCCTATTCCTTGTCAGCGAACCAGCGCTGCCAGACCCGAATCGGCGCTTCCGGGCGTAAGGAAACTGTCTGGCTCGATGGCATGGCCCGGGAAATCCGCCGTGAAAAACAGACCGACAGCGGTGAGACCTATACCGCCTGGACCGCCGAATATGACGTGCTGGGCCGGGTGTTCCGTGAAACGACTTACGATCCCGGTAACGAAGACGTTCCGGCCCTGAGCCTGACCACCGAACGCACCTTTGATGATTGGGGCAATGTGCTGACTGAAACCGGCGCGAACGGTGTCACCCAGCACACCCTCGCCGACCCGGTAGCCCTGACCGGCAGCAGCTGGCAGACCGATGCCAATGGCGTGGCCGGGGCCAGAACAGTGACCACCCATAGCCTGGATGGCAAGCCGCTGACCGAAAGACTGTATTGCGCAGACGGCGTACTTCAGCACGAACTTAGCTGGAGCTATGACGGCCTTGGCCGCTGCATCAGCCAGTTCGATGCCATGGGCCTGGAGACCCGACAGCAGTGGGATGTGCGGGACAGACTACTGTCCACCACCCTGCCCGACGGCAGTGTCATCAAGCGCACCTATGCCGAAGGGCACGATGGTGAATTGCCGGACACGGTCTCGATCACTCATCCGTCTTTGGGCACTAATGAAGTACTGCTGGGCGAGCGTAAATATGACGGTCTGGGCCGACTGGTGTGGGAAAAGGTCGGGCAGAGTGTCTCTGAATGGGAATATGCCGAAGGCGAAATTCACGCCCATAGCCAAATCCTGCCCGACGGTACCCGGGTGAAGAGTGAGCGCCAACCGGAACTGGGCGGTGCATTGCTGTCGCTGCAAGCCCCCGGCATCAGCGTGTTCAATCAATACGATCCGCTAAGCGGCCTTTTACTGGAATCCCGGGGCAATCTGGGTCTGCAAAAAGATCACTGGTCCCCGTCCGGCCAACTGAGCAAAGCCGACTACGCCTGGCATGGTGATCAGCCGCGCTCGCAACAACAAAGCACCACCCCGGCGGGCACAGTGACGCGTCTGACCGATGCCGATGGTGCCGAACAGCGCTGCCAGTACGACGAATTGGGTCGCTTGATTCAACAGCAAGGCCCTGACGTCACGGTCACCCTCTCCTACGATGCGGCCTCGCGGATTCACCAACAGCGCACGCAATCTATAGACGGCTCGCGGGATATGACCGTAACCCTGGGCTATGACAGCCTGGGCCGCCCGGCCCGCCGAGAAACGGCTACCCGAACGTCGAATGCACAGCATGTAGAAGTGCAGACCCAGCAATGGCGTAAAGACGGCAAGCTTGCGCAGCGTGAACTGACCCGCGACGGTGTTCTGGTGCGTAGTGAAACCTTCGACTACGACCTGCGCGGACGGGTGATTGCCCATCGCCTTGCAGGCCCGTCGTTGCCCGAAGATGCCCACGGCAAAACCTACCGCGAGCAACACTTCCAGTACGACGCCCTCGACAATATTCGTCGACTGGAAACGGTCTTTGCCGACGCCAGCGCCAACAATGTCAGTACATTTACCTACAACCCTGCCGACCTCACCCAACTGCTTAGCGTCAGCCACAGCCGCGCCGATTACCCGGCACCGGTAACCCTGGAGTACGACGCGCTGGGTAATCTCAAACGCGACGAGCGCGGTAATCCACTGCACTACGACGCCCTGGGCCGACTGATCGGGGTAACCCTGCCTACCGGCGAACGCCGCTGGCACTACGGCCCGGCGGGCAACATCATCAAGACCGAAGACTCTACCGGTCCGCGCTGGCGTTACCACACCGGCGGCCAGCTCAGCTGCGAGATGGGTGAAAACACCCAGACCCGCTGGGTACGGGCCGGTGACGTCCCGGTGGCAGAAAGCCGACTGGCATCGGCAGTGCGCGAAGTGATGCTGCTGGGCACCGATGCCCAGGGTTCGATAACCACTGAGGCCAATGACGGGATTAACACCCCGGTCTACGGCGCCTACGGCCAGAGCCAGCCCGGTGCCGGCCGACTGGGCTACGCCGGCGCTTTGCGCGAACAGGACAGCGGCTGGTACTTCCTAGGTGATTACCGCATCTATAACCCGGTGCTGATGCGTTTCCACAGCCGTGACAGCCTCAGCCCCTTCGGCGAAGGCGGGCTCAATGGCTATGCCTACTGCGCCGGCGACCCGGTCAACCGCATCGATCCATCGGGTCATTCGTGGCTGGACTGGCTGTTACCGGCGGCCGGGATCGCCCTGGCCGTGATCGGCACCGTGGCCTCCCTGGGTGCATTGGCGGCGCCCACCGCGGCGCTGACCGCCAGCTATGTAACGGCCGTCACCACCGCGACCTTGAGCGTGGTGTCGCTGGCAGCGGATGTGGCCTCGATAGCCTTGCTGGCCACCGGCAATGAAAACGCCGGGCGGATTCTGGGCTGGGTGGGCATGGCAACGGGGCTGGCCTCGGCGGCCCCGTCGATGGCCGGGGCTGCGGCCAAGGGGGTCAAAAAGGCCGGCAAGTTTGTGGGCAGCTGGCAGTACAAACTGCAACATGCCGGCGGTGCACCGGGAGGCGGCCGGGGATTTCCCGGACATGCCCAGCGAGTGGGAGCAACGGCTGCGCCGATACCTAAGATGGATCTAGCCTATTTGCTGGAACAAGGACCGACCCGGGAGCGCTTTTTACCGCACTTGTCCCGTGCTGATCTGCAAAATATCGGGCAAACCAACTCGGCTAACAGGGCAGCAGTTTATTCAAGCTGGTCATCCACTTCTTTTGAACCACTCCAGCTTCCTTACAGTGGCAGAGCCGGCTTTGTTAACGGGCATCTGGAGCAACTACCCTATCCAATTATTCATAATCCCGACTATGTCGCCGAGGTCAGACAAACTATTTCAGGTAATCACCCCAGGTATTACCCTTGGCAGATCGGTGCGGCAGGTATCGAGAACCCAAGACAGTTAAGAATTATAGAACCCATGATTTTCGATAACATGGTTCCGGACAGACTTGCTGACCCGCAATTTTTTACCGGAAGGTACGCAAGTTTTGAACTGGATTTTCAGTGGTTTTCACAGCGAGGGGAAATAGTGCGCAGAGAGCAACTTTGCCGGATTCTGTAGCGGCCTGCGCAGAGCTGAACATATTCAGCCGGAGTGTTGAATAAAGGCCCTGAACAGCAAGATCGTACAAGAACTGCAGATCCGGATTGATTAGCATAATCGCCTTTCTGGAGCAAAAGGATCCTTGGCCGTGACTCGAAAGGTATTTTGGGACGATCCCTATCGAACAACCCTGGACACTCTCGTCAGTCACGTCGATGGCGAGAGGGTTCAGGCCCGGGCAACGATATTTTTTGCGTTTTCCGGGGGCCAGGAAAGCGATGGCGGTTCCCTTGCCGGATACCCGGTGCTCAAGGCTGAAAAACATGGCCTGGACATCATTTACAGCCTGCCCCATGACCATTCGCTGAAACCGGGCGACGCAGTGACCTGGCAGATTGACTGGGCGCGGCGATACCGGCTGATGCGCCTGCACTTTGCAGCAGAAATGGTCTTGCAACTGGTCTATCAAAGATGCCCGGGCATCCAGCGTATCGGCGCGCACATAGCTCAGGACAAGGCCCGCATCGATTTCGCCAGTGATCAGAACCTCGCCCCGTTGTTCCCGGAGATCGAATCGGCGGCCGCACAATTGATCAGCCGCGACCTGACTATATTCACAGACTTCAGCGATGTGCCGACACAGCGCCGATTCTGGGAAGTCGAGGGTTTTGCCAGGATGGCCTGTGGCGGCACCCATCCCAGATCAACCCGCGAGATTGGCGCTGTAAAACTCAAACGCAAGAATACCGGCCGGGGCAAGGAGCGGATCGAAATCATGCTGGTGGATCCAGCGCATGATGGCTGATCAGCGAACTGACAGAGCCTTGCGCATAAACACCCGGGCGAATCCATTTTCGGTGGCCCTGCGGGTTTCCTGGTAGCCAAGCTTTTTATAGATTGCGATGTTCTCGGTCATCAGCTCATGGGTGTAGAGCCGTATGGCGTCGCAGCCATTACGCAGTGCATGGCGCTCACAGAAGGCCATCAGTATTTTGCCGATACCTTTGCCTTTATACCGAGGCTGTACGGCGATATTGATAAGGAGCAACCCTGTATCCTCCAGGCTCATCACCAGCACCCCCAGCAGATCCGCCCCTTCTTCAAGTACGAAGGTGTGGGTATCAGCCACCACCTGCCGGTAATCATCCAGCATGGGGCCCGGTTTTTTTCCGATCCTGCGGATGTAAGGCTCATAGGCCTGGTTAACCAGCGCAGCAATGGCCTCAGCATCGCCCTGACCGGCGCGACGAATAACTCTCACAGTATGCAATGCATGCCTCCCGGGCAAAGATGCCTTATATCCACCCGTCATTCCCGCCCCCGCGGCCGGGGGCAGGCCTTCAATCAGCCAATGACGCGGTGTCTTTTTCGAGCAAAACCGCACCTGCCCCGAGCCGGTTCAAATGATCGCCCGGATTGCGTAGCGGACAGTCCTCCATCGACAGGCAGCCACAGCCGATGCAACCGTCCAACTGGTCGCGAAGCTGGCTGAGGCTGCGTATCCGTTCGGCCAGCATGTCCCGCCAGATTGTCGAGAGATGCGCCCAGTCCGTGGCCGTCAGTGGTCTCCCGGATGGCAGCTGGTCCAGCGCACCCTTGATGGTGGCCAGGGGAATACCGGCACGCTGTGCGATTTTGATGATGGCAATCCGGCGCAGAATATCCCGCGAATAACGACGCTGATTGCCCGCATTGCGCTGCCCGTGGATCAGCCCCTTGGCCTCGTAGAAGTGCACGGTGGCAATGGTGACACCGCAGCGACGGGCGACCTCCCCTACCCCAAGCAGCACGCGTACATCAATCATGGACCCCTGACTCCTGTTGACCTCACCTTTACATGAGGTCTTATAAAGAGTGTCGGCTTGCCTTTGCAAGCCTTCATTCGCTGCTGCGAGTGACCTCACCAAGTGGAGCCACCATGGACCAGCGTCACGTTCCGTCTGATCAACACCCGCAATCGGTACCAGCGCCACAGCCTTGTGCACGCCCCGCAAATACCGGCTGGGCCGCCCTGCTCTCGGGCGCCAATGGGGTGCGCTCACTCGCGCTCGCCGGTGGTGTCATCCTGCATGCGGTCAATGTCTATATAGCCACCACGATTCTGCCATCGGTGGTCAGGGACATCGGCGGCATCGACTATTACGCCTGGAACACCACCCTGTTCGTCGCGGCCTCGATCCTCGGCTCCGCGTTGTCGGCCAGGCTGCTCGCCCGCACCGGGCCCCGAGGTGCCTATATCAGCGCCAGCCTGGTGTTTGCGGCGGGCGCGTTGATCTGCGGGCTTGCCCCGTCAATGCCGGTGATGCTGCTCGGGCGCTTTATTCAGGGACTGGGCGGCGGGTTCCTGTTCGCGCTCTCCTACGCAATGATCCGCCTGGTATTCGATGAATCCCTGTGGCCGCGGGCGATGGCGCTGATCTCGGGCATGTGGGGGGTGGCAACCCTGGTCGGCCCTGCCATCGGCGGCATCTTCGCCGGGTTCGGGGTATGGCGGGCAGCGTTCTGGTCGCTGATCCCGGTGGCAGCGCTGTTCGCCCTGCTGGCTGCAACCGTACTGCCCGGACGCAGTGCCGACAGAGCGCCAGGTTCGCCACTTGCGCTGGCCCAACTGCTGTTCTTGACAGCAGCAGTGCTCGCTGTTTCAGCCGGCAGCGTGTCGCCCGAGCTGTCACACAATATTCTGGGGCTTGGCGCCGCCGTCATCCTCACCGCCCTGCTGATACGTAGCGAACGCCGAGCCCGCCACCGGCTGTTGCCTGATGGGGCGTTCCGGATCAGCACTGCGCTGGGTGCTCTATATGCCACGATGTCATTGCTTGCGGTCGCGGTGACCAGTGGCGAAATATTCGTGCCGCTGTTCCTTCAGGTACTGCACCATCAGTCCGCCCTGGTCGCCGGTTATCTTGCGGCGCTGATGGGGGCCGGCTGGACATTGGGCTCCGTTGCCAGTTCAGGGGCGAGCGGCGCAGGCATCCGGCGCGCAATCCTCGCCGGGCCGATCCTGGGCCTGGTCGGCATGCTGATGCTGGCGGTTTTGATGGGTAGCCCAAGTAGCGGTGACTGGTTGGCGGTCATGCCGATCTGCCTGGCGCTGGTAGCAATCGGACTGGGGGTGGGCCTGGCCTGGCCGCACCTGCTGACCCGGGTGTTCCAGGCCGCGCCCGCGGGCGAGCAGGACCTGACCAGTGCGTCCATCACCACCGTGCAGTTATTTGCCACCGCGCTCGGCGCAGCGCTGGCGGGGATGGTGGCGAACCTCGCCGGCCTCACTGAACCCGGTGGCATCGCCGGCACCATGAGTGCGGCCGGCTGGCTGTTCGGGGTGTTCGCACTGGCCCCGGTGATCGGCGTTTTTACTGCCCTGCGGGTGATCCGCTTGAGGCCGTCTTAGTCGTCAACCAGGCGCCCCAGAACAGGCTGCTGAAGAAACGGGTGGCCGCGCCGAACCCGGCCTCATGCAGCAGTTTTTGCACCGCCGCCTCGGAGTGTGGCGGGTCCGCGCCCTGGAGGATTTTGCCAAGCTTGACCTTTACTTCATCGGCGCTGGCTCCGTGTTGCCGCCAGCGCTGGCCCCAGGCCGCAAGCAATAACGGCTCGCTGGCATAGGCATGGTGATTGCCCGCGACAATCAGCGGCGCACCCGGTTCAAGACGAGCCTCGATCGATTGCAGAATGCGGCGCTTGGCATCGTCCCCGCCCAGATGGTGGAGCACACCGACAAGGGTGGCGGCGTCATAAGTGGCGTCTGCCGCCAGGTCCTCAATATGCCCAAGGTGGATATCGGTTCTTGCAAGCAAACCGCGGGCATCCAACTGCTGCCTTGCCACCTCCAGCATCGGTTCGCATGGGTCGAGCGCAGTGAAGCGCCAGCCTGGCTCCAGCGCTGCCATCGCAATGATTTCCTGGGCCGTACCACCAGCACCCACCACCAGAATTTTCGCCGTGTTGCGGTGGCCCAGGCTGGCCGCCAGCATGCACGCCGCCAGCTCGTGACAGGCGTCATATCCTGCCAGCGCGATGCGGCTCTGGCGCCCGTATTCATTGGCCCGAGAGGCATCGAATTTTGCAACGGCGTCGCTGGTGGATGATTTCAAGGGGGTTCTCCATGGCTTGAAATCAAATTACTCCTGCCGGGCCGATAATAAAAATTCATTAATTTTATATATTGGATTCCAGAATGGAATACGCGACGCAATCTCAGGATTTACTGAGCGTTCAACAACCGCTCAATGCCTGCGGTCGAGGCTCACTGGCAAAGAACCAGGGCCGCAGACGCACGCCCACGCTATTGCCGATAAACGCTGCCACTAACCACAACCAGCCATGCAGGCTGCCCGAGGCGATGCCGCTGAAGTACGCGCCAATATTGCAGCCGTAGGCCAGACGCGAACCGTAACCGAGCAGCAAACCACCGATCACGGCTGCGAGCAGCGAGCGCGCGGGGATTTTCAGGCTTGGTGCGAAACGCCCGGCCAGCCCGGCGGCCAATAGCGCACCCAGAACAATGCCGATGTCCATGACGCTGGTGATGTCTTCCCACACCGGTGCGGCCAGGGCTTTGGCGTTGCCCGGGACCTGCCAGAACACCCAGCTTGCGACATCGATACCCAGCCCGCTGGCAACCTTGGCTCCCCACAACGCGAACGCCGAAGTAATGCCCCATGGCCGGCCCGCCAGCGCCAGGGTGGCGTAGTTGAGCAAGGCCAGTGCAATCGCCCCCCATACCAACGGCCACGGTCCGCGCAGGAAGCGCCGCAGGCCCTGGTGCTCGCTGGTCACGCCCGCTTCAAGCTGACCGTGACGGCCCTTTTCCAGGCGCACGGTCACCGCGGCGATGATCCCGAACAAGGCCAGGCTTGCGAGCATCGCCGGCACCACACCGAAGCTCTTGACGATGGAAATCGCCGGGAACGATGGCAATGCAAACCACCAGTCAACGTGCTGGGTGGCGATCAACGAACCGCAGATAAAGAACAACAGGGTCACCAGCATGCGTGCATTGCCGCCGCCCACGGTGAACAGGGTGCCTGACGCACAGCCGCCGCCCAGTTGCATGCCGATGCCGAAAATGAATGCACCGAACACCACCGAAATTCCGGCCGGCGCCACCAGCCCGACCACCGGCTGGCCGAACAGAGTGCCCGCCCCCAACGCGGGGAAGAACAGCACCACAGCCAACGCCAGCATGACCATTTGTGCGCGTAAACCTGCGCCCCGCCGATCAGCTATGAACACCCGCCAGGCCGAGGTAAAGCCGAAGGCTGCGTGATAAAGGGTCAACCCCAGTGCCGCGCCCACCACCAGCAACAGCACCTGGCGCGAGCCGACGCTGTTTTGCAGGAAGGCGGCGCCAAACACCAGCAAGACAAAGGCCACCAGCGGCGCAAACGACTTGCGCGCGGGCGTCATAGAGAGAGAACTGCTCATGAAGAATCTCGGTCCGTTTGATTACGATTAATTGCGAGGGCGCCGAGTATAAACCCGGGAGCGGCTCCGATCTGCGGGTAATTGGTGCCGGGCACCCAAGGCCTGTGCCCGGACAGGTTCAAACCGCAGCGGCTTCAACCCCTGTCAGGCGCCGAATGTTTTAGCCAGCGCGGTTGCTCCCCTGGCGGTCAGGGTGAGTGCCCTGGAGTCGAGATGACGGCTCACCCAGTCGCGTTTGAGCATCAGTTCCAGCAGTGCGGCCCCCAGCGCGCCGCCCATATGCGGCGTGCGCTCGCTCCAGTCCATGCAGGGATAGGCCAGGCGCCTGCGTTGCTGCACCAGGTAATCCACCTCAATCCCCAGTCTGGCCAGCAGCTGCGCACCTTTCTCGGTGAGGTCATAGTCCTGGCCCTGGATCTGGATCCAGCCCTCTGCCAGCATTGCGTCATGCACCTTCACCGCGATTTCGCCGGCGCAATGGTCGTAGCAAGTCCTTGCCTGCTTCAACGCCGAAGGCGTACTGGGCCTGAATACCGTCGCTGCGCGATCGGTGATCGACAGCAGCGCTTCCAGCGCCCGGGCCACTTGCGGACTGTTGAGCCGGTAGTAACGATGACGGCCCTGCACATGCATCTGCACCAGCCCCTGCTCACGCAGCCGTGCAAAATGACCGCTCGCAGTGGACGCCGCAATATCGGCCAGTGCCGCAAGTTCAGTGGCCGTGCGTGCGCGGCCATCCAGGAGCGCGCACAACATTATCGCGCGCGACGGATCAGCAATTGCCCCCGCCACCGCCGCCAGGGAAAGATCCGCAGCTTCAACATCCATAGTTCACTCAATCCCGAAGTGTTGATGTACCGGAGCGCCATACTGAGGCCAAATACCCTGAAGCGATAGATCGATGAGTCAATCAGGTTTCTTTGGCCACGAGGTGGTAGCGGCGACGACTTCGGCACCCTGTTCTGCAGCATGTTCGGCAACCGCTACCAGGACATGCCGCCGCCGGCCAGAGAAGTCATCAGCCAGGTTAAACAGGTTGGGCTGCCTACTAATCTGTAGTGAAGCAATACTAAATATGACAAATTGCCCGAGGATCAAAGAACCTGCGCCATCTGTCCGCAGGCTGCGCTTTCTGGCCATGTATGCGTCAGGCCAGCGCGCACCGAGCCCACCTTCCAGTTGCCAGCGAGGCCTGTCATGAGCACAACCCCTGCCGATAACCGCCCGGTTTACCAGGCTGCCTGCCATTGCGGCACCGTACGTTTCGCGCTACGGCTGAGCGATGGCCTGAACACGGTACGCCGGTGCAATTGTTCCTACTGCCGTATGCGCGGTGCGGTCGCCGTGTCGGCCAATCTGGCAGACATCGAGATAGTGCAGGGCAAGGATGCGCTGACGCTCTACCAGTTCAACAAGAACGAAGCCCGGCATTACTTCTGCTCGCGCTGTGGCATCTATACCTTTCACCAGCGCCGCTCTTCCCCCCATCAATACGGCGTGAACATTGCCTGTATCGAACACATGAGCCCGTTTGATTTCGCAGAAGTACCGGTGCTCGAAGGCCGCGCCCACCCCAATGACCGCGCGGACAAAAGGCCTTTGGTGGCGGGCTGGTTGCGCTATGAAGAGAATCGGCAGGTAACGGGTGATTGACGGCTGCCGGCCAGAACGGCAGTAGCAGCGCTACGGCTGGCGGCTTGCACGACCGGGTCGGCAAGCCTTGAGCCCGGCCCTAGCGCTGACGCAATAGGTTAACGTCGCCTTTGGCCCGGGTTTCGCGCAGGTACTCGTCCATCGAGTCATCCAGCGCCTGCAACCAGCGGGTATGGTGCGGGACCGCCGCCGTGCCGGTGATCACCGACCGATAGGACTTGTCGCGATAACCCATGATGTCGTGCTTCTTGTCGGTCTTCCACTTGAGAAAAATCCGGTTCACGGCATCGATATCGAAACTTGGATAGTCGGTCTGCTCGATCAGGTGCTTGATGTAACTGCCCTGGAATTCGTACATCGAGGCCGTGGACTCCAGGCTTTCTTCCCGGGCACGCCAGCGGGCGCTGTCGGCCTTCATGGCCGCCGGTGCAGGCAGGCCAATGCGCCCGAGCATGTAGTCGCGGGCATACCAGGCCTGGGCGTCGAACAGGTTGAAGCTGTACCAGAGGTCCTGCATGCCGAGGTAGATCAACTGCGGATTGTCTTCCCATATCACCCCTTTATAGAGCTCTGCGGGCCACAGCCGGTTGCCCGTCTTCAGGGTCAGTTCCTCGGACAGAAAGGGGAAATGGTGCTTGTAGCCGGTGCAGAGGATTATCGCGTCCACCCGCTTGCTGGAGCCGTCGATAAAGTACGCCATGTCGCCGTCCACTTTGCTCAGTTGCGGGCGCTCCTCCCAGTTTTTGGGCCACTTGTAGCCCATGGGCTGGGTGCGGTAAGCACTGGTTATCGAGCGCGCACCGTACTTGTAGCACTGCGAGCCGATGTCCTCAGCCGAGTAGCTGCTGCCCACGATCAACAGGTCCTTGCCCTTGAGCTCGGTGGCTTCGCGGAAGTCGTGGGCGTGCATGATGCGCCCCGAAAAGCGCTCAAAACCTTCGAAGGCTGGCACATTCGGGGTCGAGAAATGGCCGCTGGCAACCACCACAAAATCGAATACCTCAGTCTTGCTCTGCTGCAGGCTGTAGTCATGGGAAGTGACGCTGAACTCCCGCGTCGCCTGGTCGAAGCTGACATGTTTGACCGCCGTATTGAAGCGAATGTAATCACGCACACCGGCCTTGTTCACCCGGCCCTGGATGTAGTCCCAAAGCACTTCACGGGGCGGATAAGAAGAGATCGGTCGACCGAAATGCTCATCGAAGCTGTAGTCGGAAAACTCCAGGCACTCTTTCGGGCCGTTGGACCACAGGTAACGGTACATGCTGCCATGGACCGGCTCACCGTGCTCATCAAGCCCGGTGCGCCAGGTGTAGTTCCACATACCGCCCCAGTCGGCCTGCTTCTCGAAGCAAACCACATGCGGCATGGAAGCGCCTTTGGCATGGGCGGATTGAAAGGCACGCAGTTGCGCCAGGCCGCATGGACCGGCACCGATAATAGCGACACGAATAGACATCTGATTCCCTCGACAGTTAAACGCAGAAAAATAAAACACCGCCCCGGACGGCTAAAGCCGCAGGCAACGGGAGAAAGAGTTCAGGCGTTAAGCTGCAGCTGGCGGGAACGAGCGCTTGCGTTTGAATGCCACCAGCACGTCGTGGGGCAGCATTGGCTGGTATTGATAGCGTCTGGAGAGCTGTGCATTGGCACAAGGAGAAGCCATGAACCGAGCGGATTTCAGGTTAGGCCCATGGCCATCACTGCGTTGCGCAGGACGGGGGGCCGAAAAGCGAAAGATACGTGTGTTCTCATGCATGGGGGCTAATCCAGCCTCTTTTAGTTATGAATGCTCTGTAGCTATAAGGGATTGAAACGTTGATTGCAAGAATAAAACCCGTAGGGCCAGCATGGGTAAGTGCCGGCCCGGGACGCTTGGGTTTATGCGGGCAGCCCTGGCAAGGGGCTGCCCGTCAGCACCCGAAACCGCCAAGGGGCGGCTGCCGAGCGACTAGCTGCGCGCGTCGAAGTCACTGGCATCGTGACGCTCGGGCAACTGCTGCGAAGGGTCCCCCGAAATCCGGTTGACCCGGCGTCCTCGCTGGACCGCAGGCCGCGCCTCAACGGCATCCGCCCAGCGCTGGACATGCTTGTAATCCTGCACCGAAAGGAACTGCGCGGCCTCATATAACCGGCCTTTGAGCAGGCCGCCGTACCAGGGCCAGATCGCTATGTCGGCGATGGTGTATTGATCGCCGGCGACGTATTCGTTCACCGCCAGCTGCTTGTCCAGCACGTCCAGTTGACGTTTGACTTCCATGGCAAAACGGTCGATGGCGTACTCGATCTTGATCGGCGCGTAAGCATAAAAATGGCCAAACCCGCCCCCCAGATACGGCGCGCTACCCATCTGCCAGAACAGCCAGGACAGGCACTCAGCCCGGGCCGCCGGTTCGGTGGGGACAAACGCCCCGAACTTCTCGGCCAGGTACAGCAAGATCGCTCCCGACTCGAAGATGCGCACGGGCTTGGGCCCGCTGTGATCCATCAGCGCCGGAATCTTGGAGTTAGGGTTTACCGCGACGAAGCCGCTGGAGAACTGATCGCCTTCACCAATCTTGATCAGCCAGGCATCGTACTCGGCCCCTTGATGACCGAGGGCCAGCAACTCCTCCAGTAAAATGGTGACCTTCTGCCCGTTGGGCGTGGCCAGGGAATACAGCTGCAGCGGATGACGCCCCACCGGCAATTCCTTGTCGTGGGTGGCGCCGGCCACCGGCCGGTTGATGCTGGCGAAAGTCCCGCCGTTTTCCTTGTTCCAGGTCCAGACCTTGGGTGGTACGTAATCAGTCATGCGTGATACTCCCGGGATTCAATTGCGCGGTGGACCAGCCAATATAGATAACGCTGCAACCGTGCAGTTCAGAACAGACGAAAAACTCGACCATACACCTTCGAAGAGCGCCGGAGTACCGACAGCTTGCAGCGCTGCAAGCCGGCCCGGACCTTGACCCGCAGACTGGCTGAATCTTCCAGCGTTGATATTTTTTCCAGTTAGCTGCATCCAGTTGCTTCTCCCGTGGGTAGTACAGGTAGTAGCCATAGCTGCTGAACTGATTACCTTTCTGGAGAGATTTGCATGAACGCTAAACGATTCCTGGGCATTGTCAGCACTACGCTTGCGGCTACCTGCTTGTTGGTCACAGTGCCAGCTGCGTATGCCCAAACAGATTTGCCCGACAGCATCAAGGTTCCTGACGGTCACAAGGTCGCCCTGGAGACTGTGGGCGTAGGCGAAGTCACGTATGAGTGTCGCGACAAAGCGAACGTCGCCGGTCAGACCGAATGGACTTTTGTCGGGCCCAAAGCAGTGCTTAATGATCGCAGTGGCAAACAGGTCGGCACCTACTTCGGACCACCTGCCACCTGGCAAGCCAAAGACGGCTCTAAAATCACCGGGACGCAACTGGCGGTTGCAGACTCAGGTACTGGTGACCTTCCCTATCAGTTGGTCAAGGCCAACCCTGCGCAAGGCAACGGCGCGATGAGCAATGTCAGCTATATCCAGCGAGTGGCCGTAAAAGGCGGCGTAGCACCCATGACCGAATGCACCGCTGCAAACAAAGGCAAGCGCGAGGTGGTGAAATATCAGGCTGACTATATTTTTTGGGCAGCCAATTAAGCCAAGGATTCAGAACAGGCGGTTAGCGCGCAAAGTCGTCTACTCTCCTTCGACGAAACCCCGGCCCGATGGCTGGGGTTATTTACCAACTGCCGGCGGCTGAAAACTTTGTCTCTACCTGAACCCTGTTTTGACTATGAAGCCTGTCTGGCTGCTTGCGCCCGAGGCGAGCAGCAGGCATTGCAGGACTTGTATCAGCAGGAAAGTGCCCGTCTTTTAGGGGTTGCCAAGCGAATCGCTCGCGACAACGCCCTGGCCGAAGACATCGTGCACGATGCCTTTATCAAGATATGGACTCGTGCCGCCAGTTTCGATCCTGCACGAGGTTCTGCACGTGGCTGGATCTTCATCGTGACGCGGCATTTGGCGCTGAACTTCATGCGAGATAACGCCCGGGAAGTGCAGGTCAGCGAGCACAGCGAAATGGCACTGCACGATTTAGCGTCCATGCAGACATCGTCAGGGAATGTGGACAGCTTCGATTATCGAGCCCGTTCAGGACGTATTTATGTGTGCCTTGAGCAACTGGAGCCGGCGCGGCGCAACTGCATTCTTCATGCATATGTCGATGGCTATTCGCATTCGCAAATATCGCAGAAACTGGGCACCCCGCTGGGGACTGTCAAAGCCTGGATCAAACGCAGCCTGGTGGTATTGCGGGAGTGCATGGGATGACCAGAAGCCCTGAGGGTGAGAGTCCCGACAACATTGATGAATTGGCGAGTGAGTATGTGCTGGGCACGTTGCCGGCCGAGCAACGCATCAAGATTAAAAAGCGTCTCGCTCAGGACGCCGATTTGCAAACAGCTGTCGATGCGTGGGAACAACGCTTGCTTGCCTTGACCGAACTGGCTGAACCGCAGCCCCCCTCTGCCCTGCTCTGGAGGCGAATCGAGCGCAGCGTGAACAGCACTGACCGGCGAGCATCAGGAGTGGCAGCCACCGCGAAGCCAACTTCATGGTGGAACCTTCTTCCTCTATGGCGTGGGCTCGCGGGAACAAGTCTTGTCGCAACGCTGTTGCTCGGATCAATACTCCTGACACGAACAGCTGTGGTAAACCCGACCACCTACCTGGTCGTTCTGGTAGCTCCGCAGAACCAGGCGCCCGGCTGGGTTATTCAGGCGAGCAACCCCAGGGAAATCCAACTGATACCTTTGGAGGTAGCGCAAGTCCCGGCTGATAAAGTACTTCAGTTCTGGACCAAAGCGGACGGCTGGCAAGCACCGGTATCCCTTGGCCTGGTCAAGCCAGGGCAAACGTTTTCAGTCCCTTTGGATAACCTGCCCCCTCTGGAACCCAACCAGCTCTTTGAGCTGACTCTGGAGAATCCCAATGGATCGCAGACCGGAAAACCCACAGGACCGATTCAGTTTATTGGCCGGGCCGTTAAAGTGATCTGAACAGGGGATGAATTGCCCCGACTTTCCTGGACGCCTTTGAGCGGCTGCTTCTGGCCGATTGTAGTCCTTCGCGACAGGCTGCTATCGGCCCATATCTGCCGGTCGCAGCCGGCAGATATTTACCCAACGAACCGTCGATGGATTTATGCCCCATTGGCCTCAAACCGCTCTTCGTCGCGACCTCAAAGCGGACTGCTTTCCTTGACCTGCCCTTTCCACTCGCGGACTTCATCCTTCGCCTTGGGTGCCTTCACCTGAGATATGAACAGCGCCGCCAGAACTGCCGGAATAGCGCTGAGAATGAAAATTTGACTGACCGGCATCTGCATACCGATAAACAGGCTGCCGAACAGTGGCCCCAGAATCGAACCAAAGCGCCCTACTCCCAAGGCCCAACCGGCCCCTGTAGCGCGGCAATGGGCCGGGTAGAAGTTGCTGCTGAACGCGTTAAGTGTCAGTTGTCCGCCTATCACACACATACCGGTGGCGAAAACCAACCCGATCATCACGACCTTATTGTCGTGAAACAGCCCAATCAGGAAGGTGAACAATCCAGCTGCGGCAAGCACCACACACAACAGTTTTGCCTTGTTGGTGACACGGTCGGCAAAGTAGGACATCGCGCCTGCGCCGATCGTCCCGGCAAACAGGAACAATGACGTGATCAAGTTTGCTTCACTGAGGTTGACGCCGTTCTGTTTGAGCAAGGTCGGCAACCAGCTCACCATGAAGTACAGCAAGATCAACGCCATAAAGAACGTTGCCCAGATCATGAGCGTGGGGCGGGCATAGCCATTGCGGAACAGCTCGACCACGGCAAAGCGACTGGGGGATTGAGACGCCTTCGACTGCGCATCCCATACAGGCACCGGCTCCCAGTCGAGTTTCATTCTGCGCGTCAACTTGCGCAACCGAACAAAAGGGGCTCCGTCTTTGAGCAACCTTGGCAACGACTCCGGCAGGAACAAGAGCAACGCCGGCAAGAGCATCAAGGGGGCGATACCGCCGGTGAGAAATACCGACTGCCAACCAAATCGGTCGATCAATGCTGCGGCCACGAAACCGCCCATTGCCCCGCCCAGGGAGAAGCCACATGCCGCCAGCGTTACCATCAATGTGCGTTGGCGAGGTGGCGAGTACTCGGACATGAGCGCCATTGCGCAGGGCATGGCACCACCCATGCCGATTCCGCAAATGAAGCGAACCCAGACCAACCCCTCGATGGAGTTGACCAGCGCCGTTGTCAACGTCAGCAGGCCATAGACCGATACGCAGCCTATGAGTACAACGCGAATGCCGATTCGATCGGCCAGGGGCGTGACCAGCAGTGATCCAAACGTCAGTCCCAGCAAGTTAGCGCTGAACACCGGGCCGAACAGTACTTTATCTACGTTCCATTCCTGAGCCAGTGCCGGCACGACGTAACCAAGCCCGAGCGCGTCGTAGCCGTCGGTGATCAACAGCAACGTCAGTAACAGTAATAGCCGCCATTGAAATCCTGAGATCGGGTGGCGATCCAGGGTCGCACGAAAATTCGAGATCTGATCCTGCATGGTTGTTTACCTGATTATTATTGTTTGGGTAAGCAATGGGTGACAGCGCGCGGGTGTGCGAATGCCACCCGCGCCTTGAAGCCCTAAAGCTTCAATACCAGTCGGCCGGTCCTGGCTCTTGAACAGCAGGCCATCATTCGATCGTTTACCTGCCGTTCCGAGGGGGTCAAGACCTGATCCCGGTGATCCACTTCACCCTGAGCAACGCGCACCTCGCATGAGCCGCAGAGGCCTTCGCCACAGTCACTGGGAATATCCACGTTGAAGGCTTGAAGGGCCTGCAAAAGCGTTTGCTCGGGGGCCACCTGGATGGTCAGCCCGGAGTCTTGCAAATCGACCGTGAAGCCCTTTTCAGTGCTCGCATCAAGCGGCTTGAGCGCGGCACTGAAATGTTCGATGCGCAAGGTCAGGTCTGGCCTACAGAGCACCTGCTCTTGCAAGTGAGTCAGTAGCCGCTCTGGGCCGCAAGCGTATAGCTGGGTCCCCGCCGCAGCCGTATCCAGCAGCGAGCTGACCTGCAGGCGCCCCCCTTGTTCCGCGGAATAAAACTGCACACATTCCAGGTGGTCACGCGTGAGCCTCTCGATAAAAGCCATTGATTGCAGTGAGCGCCCGGCGTAATGAATGCGATATCGCTTACCCAATTGTTTGAGGCGGTCTGCCATGCTGATGATCGGGGTAATGCCGATACCGCCTGCTATCAGCAGGTAGTCATCCGCCGTCTCATCCAGTCGAAAGTGGTTCCTCGGGCCGCGAATTTTCAGCGCCATGCCTTCGGTGACCGTTTGATGGATAAAGGCAGAGCCGCCTCTGCCGCTTCCCTCCTTGAGAACAGCAACTCTCAGTTCGTGGCTATTGTGCAAAATGCCACACAACGAATATTTACGAACATAGTCACCTGCGATCACATCGATGTGGGCGCCCGGCGTCCAACCCGGCAGCTTACTCCCGCCTGGATCGGCCAACGTGATACCCAAAACGCCGTCGGCTTCCTCCTTTACTTGCGTAACGATCACATGGCGGTAAATATCGGCCCGCGCGGGTGGACCTATTTTCAGTGGAAGGTGACTGTCAACGATCCCTGGTACGGCCCGTTCCGGATTGCGCTCTGGATCCCACTCAACCCACAAGTGCTCCGGCCCGTGGAATGAAATATTCGGGATGCCTTCAAACTTCTGGTTCTCCACCAGCCGCATGTGAGGCAGACGCTTGGTGAATTCTTCAATGAAAATGCGCATTTCCATACGCGCCAGATTCTTGCCCAGACACTGGTGGCTGCCATAACCAAACGATAGATGGTCGGTGGTGTTGTCTCGGTAGATATCCAGTTCGTCGGCGTTTTCGAAGTGTCGTTCATCATGGTTGGCGGAGGCCATGACCACCATCAACCTGGCACCTTTGGGGATCTCGACATTGCCAATGCGCGTCGATTCGGTCGCCAACCGCCGCCACGCGACAATCGAGCCGGAAAAACGCAGGCACTCCTCCACCGCATTGGGAATCAATGCGGGATCGGCGCACAGTTGATCCCAGGCCGTACGGTGGGTCAGCAATAACTTCAAGGCATTGGCTGAAGCATGCGCGGTGGTTTCATGCGCAGCGACGATACCGGCCATCATCATGGAGTGCAGATAAGAGTCGGTCACGATCTCGGGGATATCCTTCTGCCGCTGGAGGGCATAGCCCATCCAGCCTTCGCCCGAATCTTCCTTGCGCATTTTTTCCAGTACCTGGCCGGCATACCGCCAGAATTGTCCAACCGCTTCGGCGACGGCCACCTGCTCTTCTGGAGAGGGCCTGCCCCATGTGTTCACGGTATGGGCGATCGAGTACTTGCGCAGAGTGTCCATGTCCTCTTCGGGGACGCCCAGAAAATGCAGCGCTACCGTCAGCGGCAATTCCCAGAGCATTTGATCCACCAGATCGGCCTTGCCGGCATTGATGAAGCGATCGATGTAATCGCGCGTTAAACGCCGCACCATTGGCTCATGGTGGGCCAACTCCTCTACCGAAAACGACCCCATCAGCGCCCGGCGTCTATCCATGTGCGCCGGTTCATCTTCATTGACCAGTGTTCTATCCATGGCGTAACCGTGACCCATCAGCACGTCCTGTGCCTCCTGGGCAAAAGGTGTGACCTTTTCCAGTGCGTTGGCGGGCGAGTAAATCCGATTGTCACGAAATATCGCTTTCACGTCCTCGTAGCGGCTGACAATCCAGTGACCCATCTTGTCACTGTAAAACACCGGCTCCTGATCCCTGAACCAGCGCAAGGCACTGGCAGGATCCAGTTGATACGGCTCGTCGAAAGGATCAAAGCTGGCCGCCGCCGCAGAGAACGGACACCCCGCACTTGCAGCGGGTTTCATCTGGCCATGATCGAACGGACATTTTCCGGCACTGACTGATTGACCGGCTTCACGGGATGCAGTCTTTTCCGGCGCACTGGGCTGAGACATGGTTGACCTCTTATTGTTTTACTTTTATCGCACAACTGTGTACTAATATAGAAAATGAGCATATGCCGTTCTTTTGTTTGCGTCAAAGAACCTGGAGCGTCCTCCTATGGAAAAGAGCAAGAACACCCTGCAAACCCTCGATCGAGGGCTTCAGGCTTTAAGCATCATTGCTCAACAGGACAGCGGTATATCCATCGCCGAACTGGCCGCTCGCCTTGAGGTGCATCGGGCCATTGCCTATCGAATCGTGACCACGCTGGAGGATCACTTTCTGATCAGTCGCGGGGCTGAAGGTGTTATCCGTCTTGGCGCTGGAGCAACTCTCCTTGCAGCTCGCTTCGAACCCCGGTTGAGGGCTGTAGCACAGCAACCGCTGTTCGACCTGGCCAAACAGTCTCAAGCCAGTGCTTTCATTTCCGTTACTCAGGGCAATGAATGCATGGTGATCATGGTTGCCGACCCCGAAGAGTCGTTGATGCGCGTCGGGTATCGAATCGGTAGCCGCCACCCTCTTCACCAGGGCGCGGCCGGGATTGCGATTCTTTCTGGCCGCAAGGCGCATCCCGAAGACTCGGAGGCCGTCATACAGGGGCGTGAACTGGGCTATAGCCTGACTCACGGTCAATTGCAGCCCGGGGCCATTGGCGTGGCGAGCCCGATCAGTCGCCCTCACAACCAGCATTTTTTTGAAGCCTGCGTGGGTGTTGTTGCCTTGAACTCGCTGGATCTGGATATCGCCACTCAAGCTGTACCTGAAGCGGCGGCGATCATTAGTCAATTGCTCGGTGCTGCCACGGCATAAGCTGCACAGACGTAACTCGGCAAGGCCGCGCCACGGTCTGTCAGAGAACGCTTCTGGCCGTAAGCAGTCCTGCGTGAAAGGCTGCTTGCGGCCAACAGAAGACGTTCGCAAAGCCGTAGAAGCGCGCTGGCTAAATCCTTACACTTGAAGCCAGCTACAACAGCGTCCCCACCCAACCGGCCCAACGAACTTGAACTGGCGGTGGCGCGTTTCAGAATGCAACGCGTGCCCGATACTCTTTGAGCAGTTGTTGAGACGAACTGTGCTTGATTGATCCTTCTTGAGGCAGTGAACATGCAAAAATTATGGATGCGCTACTCGCAATTGCTCGACAAGGATCTCAATGCCAAGATCTTCGACAATTTCAAAAATATGGTTCTGTGCGCGCTTCTGTTTGCAGCGGGTACGAACGCTTTGCACAGTGATCACAAGCTCTTTATGAGCATCACGGCCACCAACATGGCTGGGTGGGGGGTGATCACCATATCTGGAATACTCATGCTGCTGAACGTCAGTGATGGTATTCGCCGCCTGGCCCAACTGCGCTACCACCTCGTCTTTCAGCTTTTGATAGTGCTCGTCTATATATTGATTTCCGCACGGGTGGTGGAAATGGTCTGGAGCTACCGCGCGTAACGGATGGAGCTCTCCCGGCCCCGAGATTTGAAGTGCAGCACACTGCTGTGTGGGTGGCTGATTAAATCCAAGGGGCCCCTCGCAACATCAAGAGCCAGAGCAGATTCAACTCTGCCCCTCTCTGCGACCATGCTTGACCCAAAGGCTGACCCTGCCACTTCAGTCCGCCCATCCAATGATGCTTCACCCTGATTTGCAATTCCCGGCATCTCCCCCCGACCTTTATGAACAGTTTGCCCAAGATGCAGTCAAACAGGCCTTGGGCTGTGAACGCCATTAGAGCTAGTCTTGCAGACGTAGTACGCAATTGGCCAAGCATCAAAAGTTGTTTCTTGCCCCTCGAAAAACGCCTTCCAAAGGATAGATAAATTGAGAAAACTCATTTCGGTGGTTGCTGTAGCGACTACATTTGCCATGGGTACTGCATTCGCTCAAGCACCCGCGAAACCAGATGTAAACCCAATCGCAAATAGCGCTATCAATACCGCAGTTGCGCCTGGTACTGGCGCAGCAAAAATTGCAGTGGCCAACGATGCTCAAACCGGAGCACTGAACGAATGCAACAACTCCATTGGCGATCAGCCCCGGACAGCGTTGCAAAGCTGCCTTGAGGGCAAGACTCGCGAAATCACTTCACAAATGAATAGCGCCTACAAAAAGCTGGAAGCTCAAACAAAAGAAATCGATTCGAGCGCGACGGCCAAAGCCCTTGAATCGCTGCTCGCCTCTCAGAAGGCCTTTGAAAAATTCAAGGATGCACAGTGCCAATGGGAAAGTGATTCCATGATGGGGGGATCGGGCTCTGGAGATATTTTAAGTGCTTGCAAAGTCGATTTGATGCGCTGGAGAACGAAGCAACTTTCCGAGCCAGGGGCGTAGTCAAGCTCACAGGTCGTGAGCCACTCCATGCGGGCATGGCCAGTATCGCAGTCAAGGCTCAACTCAATCCATCTGCAGTCAGGTGACTGTCAATACTGGTCCAAGGCAAATAAACCGCATTCAATCAAGGGCAGCAGCAGCTGGTCACACTCAGTTTTGCCAAAAGCGGCAGTCGTACGGGGTATTAAAGCCGACCCTGACTGCCGCAACAGAGACAGCGCCTACTGAACGATTGGGGCCAGTGCTGCTGGAAATACTTCACTTGCATTGCCAGGTATATTCCTGACCCGAAGCACATCTTCAATTATTTCCTTGAAAATCGGCGCTGCAATAGCGCCCCCAAAGTAACCATTTGCAGTTGGCTCATCCACGACTACAGCCATAATGAATTCAGGCGCGTTGGCCGGAGCGATACCTACGAACATGGCTCTATATTCATTACTTTTATATCCACCGCTGGATGCCTTGCGTGAGGTCCCGCTTTTACCCGCAATGACATAACCTTCGATTGCTGCGCGCTTTCCACCTGCTCCGGGTCCATCCACGGCATGTACCATCATGTCCAGAATGTTGTTGGCGACCTCCGGGCTTATGACATTGCGTGGCGGCTGCTTCTCACCCTTGATTAGCGATAGCGGTATCAGATCCCCATCATTGGCAAATACGGTATAGGCTTGAACCAGTTGCGCCAGGTTGACCGACAAACTATACCCGTATGAGAGACTCGCCGTAGCGATATCTGACCATACCCTCCTGACGGGAACTGTCCCAATACTTTCCCCTGGAAAGTAAATCGCAGTATTGTTTCCGAACCCCAGATCAGTAAGCAATTGCGAAATCACTGCTCCTCCTGTCGGAATAGCAACCTTGCTCATGCCGACATTTGAAGAACGACGGATGATTCCCGCCAAGTCCAACTGGCTGTCTCTGCCTACATCCCGAATGGTATATCCATTGATTTTTATGAAACCCGGCGCTATTGGGATAATGGCATTTTTGTCAATTATATTGGCTGTCAGAACGGCGGCCATACTGAATGGTTTTATTACCGAGCCTGGCTCATACACATCAGTAAACACACGATTTCGAATACGCTCCGCGTTGAAACCTCTACGTGCGTTTGGATTGAAGGAAGGCATCGTAGACAGTGCCAGTATTTCTCCTGTTCTGGCGTGTATGAGAATTGCACTTGCCGACCTGGCTGCATTATTCTTTACCCCTTTGAGCAAAGCTTTTTCAACATAATATTGAAGTGTCGAGTCAATTGTTAAATGCAGATTTTCTCCGGGGGTAACGGGCTTGTGCACCAGGATCTCACGGGTGACTCGCTTGTGTAAGTTCAAGGTGCGTTCTTCCAGGCCAGGCTTGCCAGAAAGCTTTTGGTTGTACATCAATTCGATGCCTTCGATACCTTGCTGGTCAATATTAGTGAAGCCTAATGTCTGGGCAAGCATCGACGTTTGAGGGTAAAACCTTTTGTATTCCTGGCGCTCATAAACACCTGGAATAGATAACTTCATGATCTTGTTCGCGCGCTCAGGATTAATTCTTCGGGCCAAATAGGCAAAAGATTTACCTTGTTCATTCAATGTTAACGCCCTGATCCGCGAGGCATCAATATCAAGCTGTTCATCCAGGATGACTGCCTGCCGATTCGTTGGGGCAAACTGCCTGGGATTTACCCATAAGGTACTCACGGGTGTGGAAACTGCCAGGGGCTGATTAAACCTGTCAAATATAGTACCGCGAACGGGAGCTGTTTCAATCAACCGCATTGAGCGTTTACGACCCTCATTGCTCAAGAACTCATGAGAAAAAACCATGAGGTAAGTTATTTTGGCCGCAAGCGCCATTGAGAGGAAACAAAAGATAGCGATCACGATGGTAAATCTTGGATTTGTTGCTAGGGAACTCACGCTGTACATCCTGATTTATACGTTCAAAACAAAACCACCCTAACTAAATTATTATCATCCTGCTTTGTAATATTAAGAAACATCATTGCGTGAGCGATTGATCTCCAGTGTATTCGGTGGAAAATCTGGCTGTGAAATTTAGCACCACTGGATAGTTATCATTGGCGCGACTGTTGGCAAAACAAGCTCCTTGCCAGGTTTTACTAACTCTCCTGATTTTCCTGGCCCCTCCAATCGGCCAATCGCGGACTTTCAATATTCGCCAGCCGAATGTGAGTCGTTCACCTGCGCCGAAAGAACCACATCAAAAAACGATGTAATGAGTCGACTGGAGCGCCGCTCGGCCAGGCAATAAAGATAGGTTTCGGTGTAGAGCGGATCGCCCTCGATGCGGATCGTGCGAATACGGGGATCGGCGATGAACTCCGCTTCGGAGACCACCCCCAGCCCGATCCCACGCACCACAGCTTCGCGCAATGCCTCGCGGCTGCCGATTTCCATGGCGATGCGGGGCACAACTTGTGCCGCCAACAAGGCCTGTTCCAGGACCAGACGAGTAGTGGAACCAGGCTCCCGTTGCAGTAGCCGCTGGCCGTCCAGTTCCTCGAGTCGTACTGACTCGCGTTTTGCGAAAGGATGCTCATGGTGGGCAAACAGGATGATGGCGTGACGTGCGTAATGCACGGCGCAGAGTCCTGGATCTTCGTGCCATCCGGCCAATACCGCAATATCGGTCACGTAACTCTCAAGATCGGCCAGCACCTGCGCCGAGTTGCCAACCCGTATCGAAACATCGATACGCGGATGCTGCTGAAAGTAATTGTCGACCATCTCGATCACATGAAAAGGCCCCACCGCCCCTATCTTGAGCTGGCCACTGTCAAGCCGCCCGGAGTCACGCAGCAAGTTGTGCGCGTCCAGATCCAGCGCAGCCATCGCTTGCGCAATGGGCAGTAATTGCCGGCCGACATCGGACAACTCAATGCGCCGCCCGCGACGGTGAAACAGCTCCAGATTGTATTGCCGCTCCATGCTCTGGACTTGTGTGGTGAGCGTCGGCTGGCTGAGCCCAAGGGCCCGTGCGCCGGCACTGAAACTTCCGTGATGTGCCACGGCGAGGAAGGCACGCATCCTGGCGGTCGACATCCATAGACTCCATCAATACTTAGCTGCGAAAACCTATATTGAATTGATCGTATGACTGTCACGTGACATTTCTAGCCTGAGGTCACTCCAACCAATCGCCTGGAATGCCATGAATAATTTCTCCGGATTTTTGCGTGTCGCCGCTATTGCCTGCCTCTCCATAAGCGCTGTCTGCCAAGCAGGAGCGAACGAGAAATTGAGAATTGGCCTGATCCCGTCGGAAGACTCCCAGGCGATGATCGAGTCGAGCAAGCAAGTGCTCAGCAGCCTTGAAGCCAAACTGGGCATGCCCGTCGAACCCTTTGTCGCCACGGACTACAACGGCATCATCGAAGCGCTGCGTGCAGGCAAACTGGATGTGGCCTACCTCGGCCCTTTCTCCTATGTTCTGGCAACGTCGGTAGCAGAGGTCGAAGCGTTCGCAGTAGCCGTCACCAAAAAAACCGGGCAAAGCGCCTACAAGAGCGTGATCCTTGCGCGCAAGGACAGCGGCATTCAGCAATTGTCCGATCTGAAAAATCACACCTTCGCGTTTGTCGACCCCAGCTCTGCTTCTGGCCATCTGTTCCCCAAAGCCGGACTGGAACAGGCCGGTTTTGATCCCGCAACATTGTTTTCGCGAGTGGTGTTCTCCGGTTCCCATGACGCAAGCATCCTCGCTGTAGCCAACGGCAAGGTAGATGCTGGCGCCGTCGCCGACCGCATTCTGACCAACGCCGTGGCCAGAGGACTGGTGAAGCAGGATGACTTCCAGGTGGTGTGGAGTTCGCGTCCGATCCCGGAGTCTCCAATGGTCTGGCGGCAAAACCTCGACCAGGCACTCAAGAAAAAAGTCGCTGCCGCCCTGGCTTCGGTGAAGGACGTGCCTTGGGGTGACCAGGGCCAACTGGACGGCTTTCAGCCCACTACCGATGCGGCTTACGACGTCGTCCGCGAAACCGCCAAGGTGCTCAATCTCGATTTGCGGAGGCTCAAATGATCAGCATCCGCCAACTGACCAAGCACTACGGCCCAAACCCGGTTCTACGCGGGATCGACCTGGAGGTGGCAGCAGGAGAATTCGTGGTGGTGCTGGGCCAGTCCGGTGCGGGTAAATCTACTTTGCTGCGGTGTATCAACCGACTGGTCCAGGCCGATTCCGGAACACTCTCAGTGGCAGGCATTGACGCACTGGCCTGCCGCGACACCAGCGTTCTGCGACGTCAGGCGGCAATGATTTTTCAGCACCACAACGTCGTACCGCGTCTGAGCGTACTGAAGAATGTACTCACCGGATGCCTGGGCGCGGTGTCAACGCTCACCTCCATCATGCAGTTGTTTCGGCGCGAGGACGTGGCGCTGGCCATGCAATGCCTGGAGCGCGTCGAGCTGGCGCACAAAGCCCGCGAACGGACCGATTCGCTCTCCGGGGGGGCAGATGCAACGCGTGGGCATCGCACGTGCCCTGGCGCAACGCCCAAAAGTGATTCTGGCCGACGAGCCGGTGGCCAGTCTCGACCCGAAGACTGCGCGCCTGGTGCTGCAATATTTGCGCGACGCCACGCGGGAGCTGGGTATCACGGTGTTGTGCAACCTGCACCAGGTCGATTACGCCCGGGAGTTTGGAGACCGGATCGTAGGCCTGGCCCACGGAAAACTGGTGTATGACGGTAGCGCTTGCAGCATGACCGAAGACGACTTGCAGCGCATATACCCCGGCCAGACAACGGCCCCCCAGGGCGCCACTGCGAGAGCGGACGAACTGATAACCCCCGTCGCGCAAGTGAGGGCTCAAGCATGAAACAGCAAAGTTATCTGTGGACCGTGAGCCTGCCTCGCGGACCGCGTGGGTGGCTGTCCACTGGCGCAATCGTGCTGGCGGTCATTCTGACACTGCACTGGAGTGCCACTGGCGCGCAATTAAGCGTGGCTGAACTGGCGGCAGGGTTGCCACAAATTGGTGATTTCCTTGCACGCACCGTCCCACCCGACCTGAGTATTGTTCCTCGACTGTTGGCGCCTGCCGTGGAGACTCTGCAAATTGCCATTTGGGGCACATTGCTCGGCGTGTTGATGGCCATTCCGCTGTCATTTCTTGCGGCCCGCAATCTGAACAAAAACCGGTTGGTGTTCCACGCGACCCGGCAATTTCTTAATTTCACTCGCAGCATAAATGAGCTGATTCTGGCCCTGATATTTGTCTCGGCGGTAGGCCTTGGGCCCTTCCCCGGCGTGCTGGCGCTGGCGTTGCATGGCCTGGGCATGCTTGGAAAATTCTTTGCCGAGAGTATCGAGGAGATCGACCAAGGCCCGATTGAAGCGCTCCAGGCCACCGGCGCACGGTCCTTGCAGGTCATCGTTTTCGGGGTACTGCCGCAGGTCATCACGGCCTGGATTGCAGTGGTCCTTTACCGCTTCGAAGTCAATTTACGCTCGGCGACCGTACTCGGCATGGTGGGTGCTGGGGGGCTTGGTTTTGAGCTGGTGAGCAGCCTGAAACTGTTCAAGTATCAGGAGACTGCCACCTGCATCATCGTCATCACGCTGATGGTGATCGTCGCTGATGCGGTGTCGGGTCGATTGCGCAACGCGATCCAGCGTGGCGCTCACAACTGAACATCCCTGCCCCAGGCACTCACATTGAATCAAGTATCGGTTCTGCCGATTAATGCCTGCGAATTATCGATTTGAGCTGTTGGAAAAGCCCCCCGAGTATGGGGCCACTTCCAACACAAAAATAAAGGACCCGCCATGATTGCCCGATTCCACAATCCCGTTGATACACGATTCGGCTGGGGCAGCCTGCTTGAGCTTGCCGACATCACTGAAAACCAGAAAGTCGCGCTAGTGACCTTTCCCGAAGCGCGCGGGCTGGGATTGGTTGATCGCATTCAGGATCTGCTGGGCGACCGTCTGGTGTATGTAATTGAAGATGTCCAGCCTAATCCTGACGTGGCCCGGCTACGGGACACCTATGAGCGATTCTGGCAGCAAGCCGGCGATTGCCACGCGGTCATCGCAGTAGGCGGCGGCAGTGCCATCGACACCGCCAAGGCGCTGATCGTGGGCAATGAATCGGGGCACTTTGATGAATTGCTCGCATTGCTGGCAACCGGCAAACCCTTCGTCCCGGCGCGCAGCAAAATACTGATCGCGGCGCCCACCACGGCGGGTACCGGCAGCGAGGTGACGCCCTGGGCGACGATCTGGGATTCGGCCAGCCATAAAAAATACTCGCTGCACCTTGAATGCACCTGGCCGAAAGTCGCGATTATCGACCCGCAACTGATGCTGACCGTGCCTGGCGGCGTCACCGTTTCTACCGGGCTGGATGCCTTGTCCCATGCGCTGGAGTCGGTCTGGAACATCAATGCCAATCCGGTTTCCGACACCTTCGCCATCTCCGCCATTGCGGACATTTTCGAATGCCTGCCGCAGCTGCGTCGTGATCTCACCAACAAAGAACTGCGTTCGCGCATGGCACTGGCCGCACTCAAGGCAGGACTGGCGTTTTCCAACACCAAAACCGCCCTTGCCCACTCGATCTCTTACGAGATGACGCTGCAATACGGCCTGGCACATGGCATTGCCTGCTCCTTTACATTGCCGCTGGTGCTGGGCCTGGCCTGGGGTCGCGACGCAGCGCGCGACCGTACTCTGCAACGAATTTTCGGCAACGACCTGGACAAAGCTCAGGATCAGTTGCGCGAATTCCTGCATAGTATGGGCGTGAAAACGGAATTTTCCGACTATGGCGTAACGGCGGAGCAAGCCGAGCAAATGATTCTGTGCGCCATGCAAGGCGCAAGGGGCAAAAACTTTATCGGCTCTCAAGCCGCCTGGCCCCTGCCAACACCCGACAAGTACTGTCAGCGGCATGACGAGCCGCGACGATTTCCTGCTGCCCTCGTAAAAGAGAGCGGCCGCTAATTGACAGTGGCCGCCCCCGGACAGCAGCAACCAAAAGCAGCAAGCGAGGTGCGTCATGCTCGACGCCCCTCCTTCTCCCCGGCGCCATTGGCTGCCACTCGTTACTGAGGGCATCGGGGCCTGAGTGTTTAAAACGCTTTCTCGAACACTGCTAAGATTCCTGAAGGGCGCATTCCGAGGATAGCGTCACCCCTGCCAACACCCGGCAGGCGTTGGTACGCAGCCAGGTAAAAGTTGAGCCCTCTGCGGGTTGCAACAAACGGCCAGTCTTTGCTTCACCTCAGCTACTGCCACACCTTTCGACCCATAAGGGGCCAGTCCTGGAGAGTGCAATGAGTCCTCGATCTCTACGTACCACCGCACTGGCTGTCACTTTTACCCTCGGCTTTTTTCCCGGCGCTGATGCCGTCGAATACACCCACGTCAATCCCGCCGCCAGCACCATAAGTTTTACCTACCACCAGATGGGCTCGAAGGTGTATGGCACGTTTGGCAAGTTTGTCGGGACCCTCGGTTTCGACACCGAACACCCCGAGGCGGCTCAGGCCAAACTGACCATCTACCTCGACAGCATCGACGCCGGCAGCGAAGACGCCAACACTGAATTGCAAAAGCCTGCCTGGTTCGACACCACTGCTTATCCAGTGGCGACCTTTGAGTCGACGCGCATTAAAGACCTGGGCAACAACCGCTACCAGATCATTGGCAACCTTACACTCAGGGGCCTTACCAGGGAGGTAACAGTGCCGATGCTTCTGAAATCAGAGCGAAGCATCGGCATTTTCGACGCAGAGCTGGTGCTCAAACGCAGTGATTTCAACGTCGGGGCTGGCGAATGGTCTGACAGTCTGGTTTCCAACGATATAGACATACAGTTTCGGATGGTTGCGCCGGAACATTGATTCGACTGCGGCCTGAGTCCCTGGCTCGCGTTCTTCAAGTCAATATCCCTTGATTTGTGGTGGCTGGCGTCCGGTCTCCGCTGCCCTCATCACCGGCAGTATCAACTGCCTGCGATGAGGGCAATCCTTCAGCCTGCTTTTTGCCAGGCGCATATATCCAGGGTTGCGCCCCGGGTGATTTTTTGTTGCGCCACCTCTTCAGGCAGCAAGACTGACTGCCCCTGATCACAGATCAGCAGGCGCTTACCCTGATAAGCGATGTCGCTGAGAATCTGGCCCCAGTGCCGGTACTGCACGTCATGCCCCTCCCCCGGATAAGCGCGTACGGCAGCAATGTTTGAATAATGCCCGGCCCAGAAATCCTTGTGCTCCATGGGCACTACGCTATCGGCGGTGCCCGCATAAATGAACACCGGTGACTTGACTGCCGCCCCGGAAGCCACCGGTTGCTGGCAATACAGGCGCCACTCATGCAACAGAGGTTTCACGTCCTGGGTGCCTTTCATGAAGAAGGTGCGCAGACCATCATCGTAGGCCGCATCTTGCCAGCCGCGGATGTGTTTGATTGAACTGTCGGCAGGCATGGCCCACCACTGCGTGGGCACCGTATAAGCCAGGGCAGTCGTCGCCAATTGCTCATCGGACACCTTGCAACGCTCAGCGGGCTTGCCCACCCCCGGCTGGGAATAGGCCGCAGCGTAGTGAATCGAACGCACCCGGGGCGCAAGGTCTGCTCCAATCCGGGCGACAT
Source organism: Pseudomonas sp. TMW22089 (assembly GCF_022496645.1). Lineage (NCBI taxonomy): Bacteria > Pseudomonadati > Pseudomonadota > Gammaproteobacteria > Pseudomonadales > Pseudomonadaceae > Pseudomonas > Pseudomonas sp. TMW22089. The sequence goes on along the minus strand of NZ_SCFG01000016.1, from coordinate 2,220 downwards.
AAGGACCACCACCGGAGATCGCCAGCAAGGAAAATTCATCAACGCCCAGATGGTCAAGCAAGGCATGGACATCGGCACTGTAGCTGCCGTAATCGCCTTTCGGATCGAAGGCACTCTGGCCAAAACCGTTACGTTCCAATGTGATGAACCGCAGCTTTAATTGCTCGCGGGTAGAGCGCAGAAAATTGGTCAGTTCCAGGGCTCTTGCACTGGTGCCGTTGCCCCCGACAAACACAACCGCGATCCCGTCTTCAGGGCCCTCGTCGATATAAAACAGCTCTTTTCCCTTGTCCGACCATTGATGCACCGGGGTCGCCATCTGATCAAAATCGCTCTGTACGACAACTGGCTGCTCAGTGCTCGCGAGTGCAGCGCAGACGGTAAAAGGCAGGCAGAGCACAGTGACAAATCGCTTTTTCAACATGACATCCTCTTGTACTTATTATGAAAGCCGAGCCCGACTACAGGCGCGAACACCGCCCCTCAGGGCACGTACTTGCCGCTGCGTCGCACAACGCCGTGATCGGTACCGCCAGCCAGCCGGGCTCCTGCAAGGCACCTTTACTATACGCATCAGGTCCCGGGGGTCTTTGTCGAGAACGGGCCAGCCACCAGCAGTCAGTAACTGGAGCGATAGCAACCGCGCCGGCAGAATCTTCCAGGAGCCTGTAACAGAGGGGGGAGGCTAAGATTTTTTCCGGCGTAACAGCAAAATTAAAAAGCCGACCACCTGCATCGCGATCACTCCTGCCACCAGTCCCTGTACCCACGGGCCCAGGATGCTCAGCCATTGCAGCACATAGATCAAAAACACTGCCGAAGCGAGGATCCAGCAAATGTTGAGCACACTGCGGATCAGTTTTGGATGGCGTCGATACCATCTGGAAGGGCCTTGTGCTCTGACCCGGGAATCAATCAGGCCCAGCAATTCGAGGATGGCGCAGAGAAAGTCGATCATGTCGTCCTTTAACGCAGCAGGGTTGTTTGCGGGGCACGGGAGCCGTCAGGCGGATTAAATATAGCAGCCGGCCGCGCAAAGTCTTTTGCACAGCGTCGGGACGATTTTAATTGCTTGTTTTTTTACAACTTCCTGTACATGAACAGCAGCACCAAACCAACTCCCATAAACAACACTGTATAGATGGTTTGCCTCATTGCCCTGGCGTCTGATTCAACCACCTTGATTTGACACTCCCAGGAAGTAAAGCACCGCGGTATACAAAACTCCACACCTTCTATACGACATGCTATAACCCTGCCTTCGTAATGCCTGACCACAATAGCTTTACCAGGATTAGAACCAAATCCCTTGATGAGGCGGGTATAATCAGGCACCGCCGTTAACTTGATCAGCTTGCCACTGTTTTCTTTAACCAGAAACGAGGTCGAATACTGAGAACTGTCCGCATACGCATATAGTGTACCTTCCGTCGTGACTAATACCCTTTCTACCGGCCTTGGTTCATCCCAGTAACAGTACAGATAAAAAATGCTCAGCGAACATGCGATCACAAAGCAATAGCCCGCACCGGTAAGCAATGCACTGGATTTGAAGTTCTTCCAACAGGCGTCAATCACACCGCCCCCCGGCCACACAGGCCTCGTAAAAAATCACTCCCACTCACTCTCCCCAATCATCATGTCTTGAACACGCCTTGCATAATAGATCAACCTGCCGGCAGCCCTTTATTTTTTAACGTATCTGCCATCCGTGATCACAATTCACAGAAAAAACTTGCACCGCTGTTTTATAAACAGTCTTTTTTCTGTGACATCCGTCACATTCTATAGAAATAGCCCTATGACTAATGGCGATAATCAATTTCAGGTTATCGGCAATATCATCTAGTCCGCACGGACGATGCTGCCCCTCTTCAAATATTTATAGTCAAGGCCGCCATCCTGTGGCCCGACTTACTTCAATGTCTGCAGTAACTATTGACAGCCATTATTGATTTATCTTATCAATCAAAGGTTATTTATAAACATGCATAACAATTATAAGAAAGCATTACTGGTAATGGGTTTGAGTGTGATCGCGGGGGGGCTGCAGGCTGCGCCTCAAGTGCCAATATCCGCCGCACCGCCAGACCCTAAGGAAACTCTGAAAAGGACTTCCAAATCTGGTGAAATACGCCTGTCCCACGAACTGAACGGTTGAGCCCCGATGAAGCAAATGTCTTTCGCTGATGCCGAGTACGCAGGCAAACGTAAGCAGAC
>NZ_SCFG01000015.1:0-93602 GCF_022496645.1 Pseudomonas sp. TMW22089 | reverse complement strand
CGGGTCTGCTTACGTTTGCCTGCGTACTCGGCATCAGCGAAAGACATTTGCTTCATCGGGGCTCAACCGTTCAGTTCGTGGGACAGGCGTATTTCACCAGATTTGGAAGTCCTTTTCAGAGTTTCCTAAAGGTCACGCACTCTTGGCTAATGACGTCAATCTGCAGGAATACTTTGCTGTTCGATACCATAAGGTTGTCAGGCAGGGAGCGCCGGGTACCGTTGTTGGGAGTGAAAGATGGGTCAACTAAAGGATACCTCTAAATCCAGTCGCTGCGATTATTCGGCCGTCTGTAAGCATGGCGCTTGTTCAGGTATGTACGCGCCGATTTTGTGCGTGGATATGAACACTCAAGTAAGGCGGCACTCACATTTGAAGTTATTTCCAACGCCACAACAATAAACACCCTGTCTGTGGAGGCCAGCAGTCGTGACCAGTCATCAATTCTTTGCAGTGGTCGTGTATTTTCTTTTATCCCTGGGCGCCTTTCTGATCTTTTACTCAATCTCACGAAGCCTCTCGGGTGCTAATCTTACACCTCGAAGGTTTTGGTTTTTCTTTATATTTCTCGTACTGTGGGGAGGCATCCAGCTTGGTGTGGCACGCGATGGCTATATTTTATTGTATTTGCCTTTCAAGGGTTGCTTTGAGGGTGACTCTATAGTCAGGTGGATTGCTTTTGTTGGCGCTGTTCTGCAAGTCGCGTGTGTTCCCGGAAAGACACCGTCGAAGCGTTGGTTTGCACGCAGGTAAGTTTAAGATGGCAGGGGTCGATGTTTTGTGAGCGCGAGTGATAAGCGCTTTCTATTCAACGGCTCCTCGACCTGCTTTTTGCTGTATCCACCCCCTCGTCCCAGACGCGGAAGTCTTTTGAATAGCTATGTTCACAATTAACTACGGTTCCTATAGACGTAGTAGGCGGCTGCTCAGTTATTCGGACGTTTCGGATGAAAAAGCAAATCCGACCGTGGGTGCAGGCTTCAGTGGCATACGGGGCAGTATTTGAATGCGATCACCTAAACCCTGGCTCCGTTGATCCGGGTTGCGACGGCCTGAAGAGTTCACAGGTTCCCTTCAAGGCAACGAGTACCGATAATGCCGCCGGCCTGGCAGACGCCGGGTAAGGAAATAGCGACTCAAAGGAGCTGTAGATGCGCGCGTTATATGTATTTGCCTTGTTGGGCACCCTGTTGTTGACCGGCTGCGCCGGCAACCCGATGACCCCGGTGGCCGACCAGACGCTGCCAGCCGCTGCCCCGGACATGGCACAAGTGGTCTTTATGCGCGACGCCTTTACCGGTAAGGCGATTACCTCGTCGCTGTATGACGTGACGGATGGCAAGACCCGATTTATTGGGGTGATGGCCAACGGTACGAAAATCGCGCACCCGGTCACAGCGGGCAAGCACACCTTTATGGTGGTGTCCGAGGCGGCTGACTTTATGGAAGCTGACCTGGTGGCCGGCAAAACCTACTACGCCCTGGTAACACCGCGTATGGGGTTGTGGAAAGCCCGTTTCTCTCTGTGGCCGGTCAGCAACGACCCGGATGCGTCCCACAGTCTGAAGTCGAAAAACTTCAAGGACTGGGTTGAAGACACTGACCTGGTGACCAACTCGCCCAAGTCCCTGGCCTGGTACGAGCGGGTCAAGGCCAGCGTTGAGAAAAAACGTGCCGAGTACTGGCCGGTATGGCAGGAAAAGAGCGCCGAAGCTGTTGCCGAGCGCACCCTCAAGCCTGGCGATGGGTTGTAAGTGAATACGCCGGGGGGATGTCACCCCCGGCGGTTTAAAACACCACCTCGCTGACCTGCAATACCCAGGCGATTGCCTGCTTCTTGTCATCCCACACATAACGAAAATGCGGCCCCTGCACCGGTAACGTCAGTGCCGGCGGGCGAAACGCGGCCACGCATTCGTGGCCTTCGAGGCGCACGCTGTTGTACAGCAAGCCCCATGCCCCTTCTTCCCGTAGTGGCCGGGCAAAGGCCTGGGGGATGCCGTAAGTGGCGGGAGAGGGCTGATGCAGGGAGGGTTCTGCGCGTACGTCGAGCATTGGCCGGCACACCTTGTTGATATAGGTGCGCAGGGTGATTTCAATACTGGCTTCCCGGGTGGCTCGCCAGAATTGCTCCTGATGAAAGCAGGTCTCGGCGATCGCCGCTTCAAGGCTGCTGGCGCAGTAATACACCCCGTAGCTGCCATCGGTAAAACGGCTGGCCCGGCCGATATGGGTAAAGGCCGCCATCACCGGGGTTGAGCCCTGGCCAGACAGCCGGTCTTCAGGCCTGACCCGGGCGAGCAGGCCGGCTTCATCGCGCAGGCGGTCATTGGTCAGCCCTTCCAGGGCATAGGCGAGTTCGAGGTCTGCCGGGTCGAGAGTGTCTTCAAACACCGAGATCGGCGGGAACGCACTGTTGATCAGGCGCCAGGCTTTGTCCCAGTCGGGCAAAACCCCGGGCATCAGCCGCGCACCCCGTCGAGGTAGCGGCGTACGTCAGCCAGGTCGACAACCTGACCGCCGAGCATGTAGCTCAGGGCCGTGAGGCCATTGAACGGCGCCGCGGCATTGGGTTTGTGCACCCATTCGTAGGCGCGCTCAGGCTGGTTGCTGAACAGGATGCGCAACGCTTTGTGCACCCCCATGAGATACGAAATACGCTCCAGGGTGTCGTGGGGCAAGCGCACGTTGGGCAGCTTTTTGTATTTGAAATAGGTGGTGTTGCCAATCGCCCCCAGCAACGTGCATTGCTGCTCTTTGCTGCAACCCCAATGCTCCATGAGATTGAAGAAAAAGGTCAGGGCGACGCGGCCGGCATCACCGGTGGTGATGTCGGGTTCGGTGTTTCTGGCGGCGAGACCCATGGCGCTCTCCTGGGATAAGGTCATACTTACCTTACTCCGCATATGAACTTTTTCAATCATTATGTTCGCAAGCGAATGGTTAGGGCGCTTGCTGCTGCAGGCTGCGACAAGGCTCCCGTGGCCCTTCAGGATTTCAAGGCGCTTGCCCGGTTCATGCAGCGCTGGCGCCGCTCGTCCACCCGTTTGGCAAACCAGGCAGTCGTCAGGGTGCGGGTAATTTTCGGACTTTGCAGGGTAATGCCCGGGAGTACGGCGCGGGGCAGGGGTTTGCCCTGTTGGCGGTCGGCCATGGCGAACACCTTGCGGTACAGGTCGGTCTGGTCAAATTCAAGGCGGTCGCCTTTTAACAGCTGGTTTCTGATGGCGTTGTCACTGAGGTCGAGCTGCTTGCCCAGTGCGCGCGCCGCCCGCTCGGTAGAACCCAGGGCATAGGACCCGGGAACGGTCAGGTCACCGTCCAGGGCCAGAGGTATGCCGGAGAGCTGGCTCACGGCGTTTTGAAAGGCTGCATTGCGGCTGGCGTACCAGCCGGCATTAAAGTCGGCAAAGCGGTACAGCGATTGCGTGTAGTCCACCGGATAGCCCAGCAAGTGGGCAATACCGAAATACATACCGCCGCGGCGGGTGAAGACTTCCTGGCGGATTGAGCCTGCAACCGGGTACGGATAATCCCGCGCCTGTTTTTGTGCGAAGGCGATACTGACCTGCATCGGGCCGCCGGTATGCACCGGGTTCAGATTGCCGAACAGGCTTTTACCCAGCGGCACCATGCCGATGAAGTCGTCAAAAATGGCGCTCAGTTGACCCTCGGTCCGGGCTGCGTCGAGGCGCTGGTTGTAGGTTTTGCCATTTGCCGAGCTGATGTTCAGCGCGCTGCGCACCACAAATTCGGGGATATGCAATTTGCTGGCGCGGCGATTGATTTCAGTGCGGGCGATTTTCGCCAGCCCCGGCACCGGCGGGTCGGCCTGGAAGTTGGATTCCTGCTCGGCCACGGCCAGTACCGAACACAGGTTTTCATCACTGGGGGCCAGGCCCTGCGCAGCAAAGGCGGCCTGGATATCAGTGGCCCAGCCCTGGCGATCGGCAATGCTGGCCGGCAGCAACTGCACGACCCTGGCCCGCACCTGCTCCGGGGACCGGTCGGGTAATGATTGAGTGCCCTGGCTGCTGCAACCGGCAAGCACGGCTAATGGAGCAAGCAGCAAAAACTGCAGGAAGACTCGGTTCAACAGGGTTTGACTCCTCAAAAAATGGCCCGGCGCAAGGTACTTAATCGTCCCGGGTCAGAACTTCCAGCAATTGGATCTCGAACCTGAGGTTCGAGTTCGGCGTGATGTGTGCGCCCATGCTTCTTTCACCATAGGCCAGGTGTGCCGGAACCTGCAGGGTACGCGTACCGCCGACCTGCATGCCCATCAGACCGATGTCCCAGCCTTTGATTACCCGTCCAGTGCCAATCACGCACTGGAACGGTTTGCCGCGTTCGAACGATGAGTCGAACACTGTGCCATTTTCGAGCCAGCCAGTGTACTGGGTGGTGATCAAGGCGCCCTTGACCACGGCTTTGCCATCGCCCAGTACCAGGTCATTGATCTTTAGTTCGTCAGCCATGATGCGGGACTCAAAAAGTGAAGAGGGGCAACAGTTTACCCTGCCCAAGCGAGCTTGCCCGTGATGTTCTTGGCGCTGCAATGAGCACTGTTGGCCCTGTAGAGGGTACGGATCCGGCAATCGATTTAATATTTTTTGTCCGCCAAAGGCTCTAAAACAAAGGCCCAAGGGAACTTTTTAACGAGTATCACTATCAAATGCGCTTTACTCTTAAATGAGATTGTTTATCATTGCGACCCTGGCAGTGCCGGGGAGCGCTAATCGAGCACGGGTCCATCCGGACCGTTCACACGCGATCCCAGCCTTTGGCCTGCTGAGCACACTCCATTGTTAAGGGATCAACTGGACATGTCGTCTCGATTCAAACGCAGTCAATTTTCTCTGGCTATAGTCGCCGCACTTGCTTCGCCAACCTTGCTCGCCGACGCGCTGGAGCGTGATCGCGATGAGGTCCCGGTGCAAGCCAGCGACCTGCCGGTCGATGGCACCCGGCAAGCAGTGCAACTGGAGGAAACCCGGGTACTGGGTACCGCTGCACAAGAGCTGAAGCAGGCGCCAGGCGTCTCGATCATTACCGCAGAGGACATCAAAAAGCGTCCTCCGGCCAACGACCTCTCCGACATCATCCGCCGAGAGCCCGGGGTCAACCTCACCGGTAACAGTTCCAGCGGCAGTCGCGGCAACAACCGCCAGATCGACCTGCGCGGCATGGGCCCGGAGAACACCCTGATCCTGATTGACGGCAAGCCGTCTTCTTCGCGCAACGCCCAGCGCTACGGCTGGAGCGGCGACCGTGACACCCGGGGAGAAACCAACTGGGTACCGGCCGAAGAAGTCGAACGCATTGAAATCCTGCGTGGCCCGGCAGCTGCCCGCTACGGTTCCGGGGCCATGGGCGGGGTGGTCAACATCATTACCAAGCGCCCGTCCGATAAGCTCAGCGGCTCACTCACGGCCTACTACCTGTCACCTGAAGACGACTCCGAAGGCATCAGCAAGCGTACCAACTTCAACCTCAGCGGCCCGATCACCGATGATCTGGTGTTCCGCGTATACGGCGGCGTGAACAAGACCGATGCCGATGATCCGGGCATCAATACGGCCGCCCAGGCCTCGCCTGACAGCGTGGTAGCGGGGCGCGAAGGTGTGCGCAACAAGGACGTCAACGGCTTGCTCAGCTGGCAGTTCACTCCGGAACAAAGCCTGGACCTGGAAGCCAGCTACAGCCGTCAGGGCAATATTTTTGCCGGTGACACCATGCTCAACAGCGGTGGCGACTTCGTTAACAGCCTCACCGGCAAAGAAACCAGCGTGCTGCAGCGCAGTACCTTTTCGGCGACCCACAATGGCTCGTTTGACTGGGGCTCAACCACCGCCTCGCTGAGCCACGACCTGACCCGTAACGCGCGCCTTAACGAAGGCCTGGCCGGTTATGGTGAAGGCGCTCCTTCAGAGAGCGCCGGCCGGTTCGAATCGCGCCTGCGCAATACCCGCGCCACCGGCGAAGTGAACCTGCCGCTGACCATGGGCACCGCCCAGGTCCTGACGGTGGGTGGCGAATACCTGTACGAGTCACTGAATGATCCGGGCTCGTTGCGTCCGCAAAGCTGGGACCCGGGTGCCAACGGCGATGCTGCGATTCCCGGCCAGGACCGTAGCCAGACCAAAACCACCGCCAACAGCTACGCGTTCTACGTCGAGGACAACATTGAAGTCGGCGCCAAAACCATCGTCACCCCGGGCGTACGTTTCGATCACCACAATGAGTTTGGCGGCAACTGGAGCCCGAGCCTGAACGCCTCGCACCAGATCACTGACGAGCTGAGCATCAAGGGCGGTATCGCCCGGGCTTACAAAACCCCGAACCTGTACCAGTCCAACCCCAACTACCTGCTGTACAGCCGCGGTAACGGTTGCAGCGTGGTCGAGGCCAACATCGGTGGCTGCTACCTGGTGGGCAACCCGGACCTGAAGCCGGAAATCAGCATCAACAAAGAAATCGGCTTGGCGTTCGACAAAGGTACCTGGCGTACCAGCGCGACCTATTTCCGTAACGACTACCAGAACAAGATCAACGCCAGCAACGAGTCGGCGTTCCGCCTGCCCAACGGGCGTCGCGTGCTGCAATGGGAAAACAGTGGCAAGGCGATCGTTCAGGGGGTCGAAGGCAATCTGTTCGTCAACTTGCGCGAGGATCTGGACTGGAACACCAACCTGACCTACATGATCGAAAGCAAGGACAAGGAAACCGGCGACCCGCTGAGCATCATCCCCAAGTACACGCTCAACACCACGCTGGACTGGTACGCCACCGAAGCACTGTCGTTCCAGGTCAGCGGTACTTACTACGGCAAACAGGAAGCGCCCAAGCGCAACAACCGGGCCAACGAACAACTGGACAAGTCGGTCCAGCAACCGGTTGATCCCTATGGTCTGGTGGGGTTGAGCAGCGGCTATGAATTCAACAAAAACTTCAGCGTGCGGGTGGGCATCAACAACCTGTTCGACAAGCAGTTGTACCGCAAGGGCAACGCTGACGAAGCCGGCGCACAAACCTACAACGAGGCAGGCCGTGCCTACTTCGCCTCGGTGACCAGTTCGTTCTGATAACAACCCGGGCCTGTTCGGCACGAGCAGGCATTAACAGGCGCGACACCCACGCGGGTGCCGCGCCGTTGTCGCATCTGGTGCCGGTGAAAACCCGGGGTTCGATCAAGGATTAAAACATGAACATCACAACGTCGGCCTGGGTGCCGATCCTGTCTCGTACGCTGGCGGCACTGGTCGGCGGCTACGTCTTTACCTATGCCTTTACTGCGGCACTGGCGCGCCTGTTGCCGCTGGATAACGTGGACTCGATGGTCGTCGCCAGCCTGCTGTCGTTTGTGATTTACACCTTTGCCATCCTTTGGGCGTTTGCTGCCCGCCAGCAATGGTCGGCCTGGATGGGCGCCGTACTGGCGGTCCCTCTGGGCGCTATCGGTTTCTGGCCACAACTGCTGGAGCGCCTGGGATGAAGCAGACTCTGACCCAATCCATGGCCTGGCTGCACACCTGGGGCGGCCTGGTGGTCGGCTGGTTATTGTTCGTAATCTTCCTGACCGGCAGCCTCGCGGTGTTCGATCAGGAAATCGACAACTGGATGCACCCCGAATTACCCGCCCACCACCTGAGCAATGAGCAGGCGGTGGACACCGCACTGAATTACTTGCGCGCCCACAAGCCCGACGCCAAACAGTGGGGCATCAGCTTGCCCTACGAACGTTCTGCGCAGTTGCAGGCCTCCACGGGCGGGCGCCGGGACGGAGTTTCGGTGACCCTTGATCCGGTGACCGGCGAGGTCTTGCCGGTGCGCGAAACGGTGGGAGGTCGTTTTTTCTTCCTGTTCCACTTCACGTTGCATATGCCGCGCATGCTCGGCATCTACCTGGTGGGCGCTCTGGCGATGGGCATGCTGGCGGCGCTGGTCAGCGGGATCGTGATTCATAAAAAATTCTTCAAGGAGTTCTTCACTTTCCGCCCGGCCAAGGGCCAGCGTTCGTGGCTCGACGCCCACAACGCCAGCGCCGTACTGCTGTTGCCGTTCCACTTGATGATCACCTACAGCGGACTGGCGATTTTCCTGGTGATTTACATGCCTGCGGCCATGGACGCGCTGTTCGATGGCAACCGTGAAGCTTTTTTCAAGGCTCAGGACTCTGCGCCAGCGGCCCTTGAGATCCAGCGCCCACAAGTGGCCGGGCCAGCGCCGCTGGTGGCAATCGGGCCATTGCTGGCCAAGGCCCGTGAGGTAATGGGCCCATTGAGCGGGGTAAACATCAGCAACCCCGGGCAGAGCAATGCCCAGATCCAGATCCGGCCGATTCTGGGTAACCGGATTGCCCTGACCAAGGGCCAGGGCATGCGCTTTGATGGCGTCACCGGTGAGCAACTGTCCGGGCCGACCGAAATGCGTGCGACGGTGCTTACCCATCGGGTGATTTCCGGCCTGCATTTCGCCCAGTTTGGCGGCTACCCGATGCGCTGGCTGTACTTCATTTGCGGGCTCATCAGCAGCGCCATGATCGCCAGCGGGCTGGTGTTGTTCACCGTCAAGCGGCGACGTAAATACGCCAGTGAAAGCCGGGCCGGGCAGGTGTTCTATCGCCTGGTGGAGGCCATCAACGTCACGGTCATGGCCGGTTTGAGCCTGGCCTGCGTCAGCTTGCTGTGGGGTAATCACCTGTTGCCGGTGGGGCTCAAGGAGCGGGCAGATGCAGAGCTGAACGTGTTCTTCGGGGTATGGGCCTTGAGTCTGGTGCATGCCTTGCTCAGACCGCGCATGCAGGCCTGGCGCGAGCAGTTGGGGCTGGCCGGGTTGATGTGCCTGGGCTTGCCGTTATTGAGTGTCTTGACGGTAGACCGGCCATGGGCATTGCCCAGCCGCATGGGGGTCGAACTTACGGCCATGGCGCTGGGGGCGATGCTGTTGTGGGCGTGCTGGAAAGTTTCGCAACCGGTGGTGGAGCGGGTGCCGCGTAAAAAGACTGCAGTCATGGCCGAGGTGAATTGAAATGCTGGCTGATTTTTTTGCTGGATGGGCATTCGCCTACCTGGGCATGCTCGCGCTCTGTCAGGGCCTTGAACGCCACTACAAGCAGCTGTGGCACAAACTGCCCCCGGCTGGATTGCGCCATGGCTTGCGTGGGGCCGGCTGGTTGAGCCTGGGGCTGAGCCTGTACTTTTGCGCGCAAGCCTGGGGCTGGGCCATGGGGCCTGTCGGCTGGTTCGGCATGCTCTCGTTGAGTGGTTTCGGGTTGCTGATGCTGCTGCCATACCGGCCGCGGCTGGCGGTGTGGTTACCCCTGGGATTTGCCCCGGTGTGGGCAGTGATCAGCACCCTGACCTGACCCTGGTAGGAGCGAGCCCCTGTAGGAGCGAGCTTGCCTCGCGAGCTCTTCGTTGGCCGCTCAAAGGCTCGCGAGGCAAGCTCGCTCCTACAGGGTTAGCGGGTCTTGGCTCCGGGCTTGACCCAGCGGTTGGCAATCAGGTCCAGACTGCTGCAAAACACGAAGTACAGCAGCCCCACAAACAGGAAGATTTCTGTGGGATGCACCATCACCCGATTGCTCACCTGGGTGGCGACGAACGACAACTCGCCCACGCCGATTACATACGCCAGCGACGTGTCCTTGATCAGGGTGATCCACTGGTTGAGGAACGAGGGCAGCATCATCGGCAAGGCCTGGGGCAGGATGATCAGGCGCAGGACTTGCCAGGTGCTCAGCCCCAGCGCTTTGCCCGCCGCCCATTGCCCGGGGGGCAGGCTGCTGATGCCGGCATGTACCGAATGCGCCAGATACGCGCCGCCGATCAACGACAGGGCACACACCACGGTGGCCAGGGCCGGCACGTCAACCTTGAACAGGATGGGCAGCAGGAAGTAGCTCCAGAAAATCAGCATGACCACCGGGATCGCCCGCAAAAACCCGAGCATACCGAGCAGCAGCCAGCGCACCTTGCCGTCAATCAACACCAGGGCGATACCCAACACCAGCCCCAGCACCGCCGAGATCAGCCCCGACAGCAGGCTCAATAGCAGTGTGAGTGCCGCGCCGCCCAGTGGGCCGTCGGGGTAGGCGCCGAGCAGAAAGTACGACAGATTGTCGCCAATTACCGAAAAGTCCATGGCCTACAGCACTCCCTGTTTGTACCACTTGCTGCGGGCCAGCCCTTGGCCGATCACCTCGATCAGCGCAATGCTGGCCACATACAGCAGGGTCGCGAAACCAAAGGCCTGGAATGTCTTGAAGGTCTCAGTCTCGACCTGGCGTGAGGCGTAGGACAGCTCGGCCAGGCCGATGGCCATGGTCAGCGAAGAGTTTTTCAGCGCATTCATGTATTGCCCCAGCAGCGGTCCCAAGGCCGTGCGTACTGCCTGGGGAAACACGATATAGCGCCACACCTGGGCCGGGGTTAAGCCCAGGGCCAGACCGGCCGCCCGCTGTTCGAGCCGCACCGAGCTGACGCCAGCGCGGAACTCTTCTGCAATAAAGGCGGCGGTGTAGAGCATCAGGCCCCAGAACCCGGCAATGAATTCAAAGGACGGCCATTCAATGTCAAACAGGCCCAATGCCAGGCTGCGCGGCTGATTGAGCCATATCACCAGCCCCTCGGGGAGCATCGCAGTGACCCCGAAGTACCAGAAAAACAGCTGCACCAGCAGCGGTGTATTGCGAAACAGGGCCAGGTAGGCCCGCGCCGGCCACGACCACAGACGGGACGGCGAGATGCGTGCCAGGCACAGCAGAAAACCCAGCCCGGTGGCCACCAGGCAGGTCAGGAGCGAGAGGATCAGGGTCAGTACAAAACCATCGAACAACCAGTGCAGGTATTTCGGGCCAAGCAGTTCACCAAACATAAACAGGGTCCATCCAGAAACGAACAAAACCCGTCCGGTTGACCGTGACGGGCTTGAAGGTGCTGCGAAGTCTGATCAGCTCTTGTCGCCAATCTTGTACAGACGGGTCAGCGGAGTCTTGGTGGTCGGACCGAACCAGGTGTCATAGATGCCCTGGGCCTTGCCCTGGGCTTCGAGGTCGGTAAGGGTCTGGTTGACCACTTCGGTCAGGCGCTCTTCACCTTTTGGAATACCGACACCGATCAAGTCATTGGATATGGTGAACGGCGGCACTTCGTACTTGTCTTTGTCCGGCACATTGGCCAGCAGCCCGATCAGCTTCGGACCGTCCTGGGTAATGGCCTGCACGTTGCCGTTGCGCAGGGCAGTGAAGGCAAACGGCGTATCGTCATAGGCCACCACCTTGGCGCCGGGGAATTTCTCGCGCAGTACACCTTCGTTGACCGTGCCCTTGTCCACGCCCACGCGCCACTGGTTCAGCTCCTGCGGGGATGTGAGCGTGCCTTTCTTGACGATGAACTGCTGGCCTGAGGCGAAGTAGGGAATGCTGAAGTTCACCTGTTCGGCGCGCTCCGGGGTAATGGTGAAGTTGGCCAGTACCAGGTCGACCTTGTTGGCGACCAGCAGCGGTACGCGGTTGGCCGGGTTGGTTGGCTGTAACTGCAGTTTTACCCCGAGTTTGTCGGCGATGGCCTTGGCGTAGTCCACGTCCAGGCCTTCGATCTGCTTGCTTTTGGCATCGACAAAACCAAATGGCGGGTTGCTGTCAAAGGAAGCTACGCGCAGCACGCCAGACTTTTTGATGTCATCCAGACGATCGGCGTGGGCCAGCCCCGACAAAACAGCCAGGGTCAGAGCGGTGAGGGCAGTGAGTTTTTTCATTTCGTTCTCATCATGAGTTGGAATGCTTATGACGAGAGTCTTGCAGGAAATTTAGAGTTTAAAAAAGAATATAAAACTATTTGGTTATTCTCTTGGGGTATATGCGCCCTTGTAGGAGCGAGCTTGCCTCGCGAGCTTTTTGCGATCCGCAATACAACGCTAAAAGCTCGCGAGGCAAGCTCGCTCCTACAGGGGGTGGTGGGTGGTGGCTCAGCCCACTTTGATCAGGCTTTGCCGGCAGTGCAGCGTCAGTTTCGCACCGCCGCCCTCGCGGTCGCCGACATCGAGGCTGAAACCGTGCAGGTTGACGATGGCCGCGACGATGGACAGACCCAGTCCAAACCCGCCGTGTTTGTCATCGCTGCGGTAAAAACGCTGGAACACCGCCACCCGTTCCGCTTGCGGTATGCCGGGCCCGGTATCGAGCACTTCGATGCGCGGACTGCCTTCATCGTTCACCGCCCGCAGGATCACTTCACCGCCGGGCGGGGTGAATTTGATCGAGTTACTCAACAGATTGGCCAGCGCCTCAAACAGCAACGCCCGGTCGCCCGTCAGCCCGGGCAGGGTTTCGGGCATATCCAGGGTCAGGGTGACCTGGCCTTCCTCCGCCAGGGGCAGGTAAAAGTCGTACACCTCCTGGAGTAAAGGCCGCGGGTCGAGTTGCACAAAGCCCGAACGACGCTGGTGGTCTTCCAGTTCGGAGATGCGCAACAACCCGCGAAAACGCGCCATCAGGGTGTCGGTTTCGCCAATCACTTCATCCATTTGCAAGGCCTGGGCAGAGCCTTCGACGGCTTGCTGCCGGATCCGGTACAGCTGCGCCCGCAAACGGGTGAGCGGGGTGCGCAGGTCGTGGGCGATGTTGTCGCATACCCCTTTGACCTCGTGCATCAGCCGCTCGAGGCGGTCGAGCATGGCGTTGACAATGGCGGCCAGCATGTCCAGCTCATCGCGGCGGTTGGACAGCGGCAAGCGGCAGGTCAGATCGCCGGCGACAATCGCTTCGGCGCTGGCCTGAATCGCCCTGATGCGTTGCAGCGGACGTCGGCGCAACAAGTGCCAGCCGGCAATGCCCGGAATGATGGTCAGCGACAGCCCCCAGAGCAGGGCATGCAAAATGATCCGGGTCACGGCAAACAGCGAACCGTTATCGCGCACCAGTATCAGCCAGCGGCCGTCGCGGGTCTGCGTGGCTACGGCATCACAGCTGTCTTGCGGCAGGTTCGGATCATCGGAGTCGATGCAGGTACTCAGTTCATGGATCCGACCATCCAGTGGCAGACCTTCGGGGATGCTTTGTATCGGACCGCTGAGGGGCTGGTGCTGCGCATTGAACAGTCCATAAGCATCAACTGCACGCATATCGAACGTCATGCTGGTGGCGAGCGCTTCGTCCAGTTGTTCGCCCTGAAAACGGGCAAACAGGTGCTGGCGCTGCATCAACGAGTGTTTGGCCAGGTTGCCCAGGTAATCCGAAACCTCGTAGTAGAGCACCCCCATGAGGATGCAGCTCCAGGCCACGAACAGAAAACTGTACAGCGCCATCAGACGGCTACTGGAAGAACGCCAGCCCTTAGAGGGGTTCGGCAATGACATAACCCGAGCCTCGAACGGTGCGGATAAGAGGCACCTGGCCCTGGGGGTCGATTTTTTTGCGCAGGCGCCCGATATGGACGTCGATCAGGTTGGTGCCCGGGTCGAAGTGATAACCCCAGACTTCCTCGAAGATCATCATGCGCGAGAGGATTTGCCCGGTGTTGCGCATCAGGAATTCCAGCAGCTTGTATTCGGTGGGCAGCAGGCTCAGTTGTTGCTCGGCGCGGCTGGCTTCGCGGGTGATCAGGTTGAGTTCTAGGTCGGCGACCCGCAGCGAGGTTTCGTGTTTGTCGGCCGGGCTTTTGCGGCGCAGCAAGACTTCAACCCTGGCGGCCATTTCGTCACTGGCAAAGGGTTTGGTGATGTAGTCATCGCCACCTGCGCGCAGGCCGCGAACCCGCTCGTCGACGTCGGAGAGGGCGCTGATCATCAGGATCGGGGTGCTGACGCCAATGGTGCGCAGGGTGGTGACAATCGCCAGCCCGTCGAGCTCGGGCAGCATGCGGTCGAGGGTGATCAGGTCGTAGTCGCCGCTCACGGCGCGCACCAGACCTTCGCGGCCATTGGCTACCCAGTCTACTTCCAGGCCGTGGCTGCTCAACTCAGCCACGATCTCTTTTGCCGTTACGGCATCGTCTTCGATGGTCAAAATCCGGGTCATACCGTCACCTGATGGGCCTTTTGTGCAGTGAGCACATTTTGCCCACAAAAAGCTGAAACGTTTCTGAATATTTCTTCATGTTCGAAAGGTTAGCCCCGCAGGGGCGAGCATGCCCGCGATCTTTTGATCTTGAAAAAGCTCGCGCCTGCAGACCGGGTCATTCCTGCAGGGCCGGCCGCGCGGTTGCCATCTGCGGTATCGGTTTGCGCATCAGCGTCCCCACCAGCAGTGCGCCCAGCAAGGCCAGGATCCCGGCCACCCACAGCACCACCCCGAAGCCGGAAACAAAAGCCCGGGTTGCCAGCGGTTCAATGCGTGTGCGGGCTGCCTCTGGCAGTTGGCTCAGGGCTCCCGGCATGTCTCCCGCCACCACCCTTGTGGCAATAAAGTGGCTCTGTTCAAGCCACGGCCGCGCTTGCTGCCTGAGGCTGGCCTGCAGGTTTTGCTCGGTGTGACTGCCAAGCAAGGCACCGAATACACCGATGGCCAGCACGATGGCGCTGAAGCGCATGGTGGTACTCATGCCGGACGCCATGCCCACCCGGTCCCGGGGTACGCAGGCCATGATGTTTTTCTGTGTGTCTCCATTGAGCAAGCCGGCTCCGGCACCGGTCACTGCAGTGGTCAGGGCAAAGCTCAAGTAGCCACCATGGTCCACCGCCCAGGCACTGAGCAGGTTGCCACAGCCAACCAGGGTCAGGCCTGCCGCCATCAGGCTGGCCGGGCTGACGTGCGAGGCCAGGCGGGCACCAATACGCGGGCAGATCAGCATGGCCAGGGCAAACGGCAACATGCCCAGGCCCGACGCGACGGCGCTGAAGCCCAAGCCGTTTTGCAGGTAAAACGGCAGCAGCGTCATCATCACTTGTGCGCAACCGGCGTAGGCAAACATCCCGAGCAGGGCACCGATAAAGCGCGGGTGACGGAACAGTTGCAAGTCAATCATGGGCCGCCGTTGCACCGCCTCGACCCATACGAACAAGCCCAGCAATAACGCTCCGGCACTCAGGCGGGCATAGGTCATCGGGCTGTCCCAGCCAATGCGGTTGGCTTCGATCAGGCCCCAGATCAGGCACAGCAGACTGGCGCTGAAGGCTAGGCTGCCCCAGGGGTCGAGACGGGCTGCCTGGGGATCCCGGGACTCGGCAATGGCATGCCTGACCAGCAGCATCAGCAGCAAGCCCACGGGCAGGTTGAGGTAGAAAATCCAGCGCCAACCCAGGGATTCGGTGATCAGGCCGCCAAGGGTCGGTGCAGCCGTCATCGCCACGCCCATGCACGCCCCCCAGAACGCCCAGGCCTTGGCACGTTCGACCTCGTCATGAAAGGCGTGGCCAATGGAGGCCAATGCTGAAGTCAGCAACAGAGCCGCGCCGACCCCTTTGACGGCCCTGGCGATCTCCAGCAACAGGCTGTTGGGGGCAGCGCCGCAACCGATGGAGGCAAGGATGAAAATGCTTAAACCCCAGAGCAGGGTTTTCTTGCGGCCAAAGCGGTCGGCAATGCTCCCGGCAGGCAGCAGCAGGGCCGCAAACGCCAACATGTAGGCGCTGACCACCCATTCGATATCGACAAAGTTGGCCCCAAGGTCGCGGGCGATGCTGGGCAGGGTGACCGCGACGATATTGGTATCGAGCACGATTAACGAACACACCCCGCTGGCAGTCAGCAGGGTCAGGCGTGGGCTGACAGTTTTCATGGCGCAGTTCCTGGATTATGGGTCTCAACATTGCTTTGCAGGTAATTGGTTTGACGGGCAGGTTCCCTTCTCTCTAGTGTGGGGTGGCCACAGACTATCGCGCTGCATGGCAGAGTCTGTTAGCTGCTAACCCTGACTTCATTACCTTTGAGCTAATGCTGGTATGGACATACGTCATTTCCGCTATTTTCTGGCTGTCGCCCGACAGCGCAACTTCACCCGCGCCGCGCAAGTGCTGGGGATTGCGCCGCCTACCCTAAGCCGGCAAATCCAGGACCTCGAGCATGCACTGGGGGTGCGTCTGTTTATTCGCCAGCAACGTCAGGTCAGCCTGACCGAAGCAGGCCAGGCCTTGCTGCCCGAGGCTGACGCCACAGTGCGCCAGTTCGAACTGGCGCAGCGCAATGCCCGGCGGGCAGGGCGCGGTGAAGTGGGGCATATCGAATTGGGCTACGTTGCGTCGGCGGTTTACTCCGGCGTGTTGCAACGCCAGGTGCAGGCTTTTTCCCGGGACTGCAGCGAAGTCAGTCTCAATGTGCAAGAAGCGCCGATGGCCGACCTGCCGCTGAGTGTGGTGGAAGGCCGCTTCGACCTGGGTTACGTGCGTTCACCCATGGCCTTGCCCCCGGAGCTGGAGGCGATTGGCCTGAATGCCGAGGGTTTTGTACTGGCCCTGACGGATGATTCATGGCTCACGCGTCTTAAAGGCATCAGCGCGCAACACCTGCAAAACGAGACCTTTATCCTGCCCGAACAAATCAGCGGCACTTTGCAGGTTGCGGCCCAGGGTGGCTACGCCCCCAGGCTCGGCGCCCAGCCCGGTGGCCTGGTGGCGGTGATTGCTCTGGTGTCGCTGGGGCAAGGGGTGGCGGTGGTGCCGGAGTCGGTGGTCGGGCATATCAGTTTGCCCAATGTGATTTACCGGCCGATCGAGGGCTGCGCGGCAACATCATGGTTGTCCCTGATTCACCGCCGGTTTGAAAAGTCCCCGGTGGTGGCCCGTTATATCGCCAAAGTGAAACATGATTTTCGTACCTTCACGCCGGCTGCCAACTAACAACCCGGTCTTTCTGAATATCTGCTTGGTATAGGTGCGTTTGCCTGTAGACCCAGTACAATCGCGCACTTTTTACCAGGCATGGATGCTGTTCGGCACCTGCTTACGAGAAAGCCCATGGTTTCTGCTAGTTACTCCCCTTCGCTGGTTTTTATTTCCCTGTGCGTCGCAATACTCGCGTCGTATACCGCCCTGGATCTGGCCGGACGAATCGCCACGGCCCGTGGCCGAACCGTGTATCTGTGGATGAGCGGCGGGGCGCTGGCAATGGGCTTTGGCGTGTGGTCGATGCATTTTATCGGGATGCTCGCCCTGCAGTTGCCGCTGGAGCTGGGTTATGACCTGGGGCTGACGGTGTGGTCGTTGCTGGTGGCCATTCTGTCGTCAGGTTTCGCCTTGTGGCTGGTCAGCCAGCCGCGCTTGCCGGCCCTGCAATTATTGTTCGGCGCATTGGTCATGGGAGCAGGCATCAGCGCCATGCACTACAGCGGTATGGCGGCGTTGCGCATGCAGCCGGGAATCGATTACGACCCGGCGCTGGTGGGACTGTCCCTGGTGATTGCGGTAGGGGCCTCGGCCGCTGCCTTGTCCATAGCGTTCCGCCTGCGCAAGCACACCCCCTATGTGCATCTGGTGCGGGCCGGGGCTTCGATCATCATGGGCGTGGCAATTGTCGGTATGCACTACACCGGCATGGCTGCGGCGAATTTCCCGGTCGGCAGTTTTTGCGGCGCGGCCGTGGACGGTTTGAGTGGCAAGGGCCTGGATAATCTGGTGCTGGTGACCAGCCTGGCGGTGTTGGTCATTGCCTTGTTGACTTCAGTTTTTGACGCCCGGCTGGATGCAAGTACTGCGGCCCTGGCGAACTCCCTGACCCTGGCCAATGAAGAACTGACCCAACTGGCCCTGCATGACACCCTGACCGGCCTGCCCAATCGCACCCTGCTGGCCGACCGCATCAGCCAGGCCATGGCCAAAGTGGCGGAGCAGGGCGGGTGCTTCTCGTTGATGTTTATCGATCTGGACGGCTTCAAACCGGTTAACGATGCTTTTGGTCACCACTTGGGTGACCGTTTGCTGCGCGAAGTGGCGTTGCGCTTGCGTGAACAGTTGCGCAGCCAGGACACCCTGGCGCGCATCGGTGGCGATGAATTTGTGTTGCTGGTGCGCTTGAGCGAACCGGACGATGCGCCCCAGGTCGCCGCGCGGCAGGTCAGCCTGCTGTCAAAGGGGTTCCGGGTTGATGAGCATGATTTGCAGATCTCCGCGAGTGTCGGCATTGCCCTGTATCCAGGCAACGGGCAGACCGCCGAAGAGCTGCTGATGAACGCCGACGCGGCGATGTACCACGCCAAGGGCGCCGGCAAAAACGGTTACAGCTTCTTCGATGTCTCGATGAACACCAATGCACGCAAACAACTGCAACTGCTCCAGGACTTGCGCCAGGCGGTGGAGCAAAACCAGTTCCGCTTGCACTACCAGCCCAAGTTTGACGCCACCAGCGGCCAGCCGGTGGGGGCCGAAGCCTTGTTGCGCTGGGAGCATCCGCAGCAGGGGCTGTTGCTGCCCGAGCACTTTATCGAACTGGCGGAAAAAACCGGGTTGATCATTCCCATCGGCGAGTGGGTGCTCAATGAAGCCTGCCGCCAGATGCGTATGTGGTTCGATCAGGGGTATAGCCACTGGCGCATTGCAGTCAATCTGTCGGCGTTGCAGTTTTGCTATTCGGGGCTGGTCGACAGTGTGGTTGCGTCGCTGGAGCAGCACGGGTTGCCGGCCAACAGCCTGACCCTGGAAATCACCGAAACCACGGCCATGAGCGATGCGGATGCGAGTATGACCGTGCTGCAAAAGCTGTCGCAGATGGGGGTGGATTTGTCCATCGATGACTTCGGCACCGGCTATTCGAGCCTGATGTATCTCAAGCGCCTGCCGGCCAATGAACTGAAAATCGACCGCGGGTTTGTCCGCGACCTTGAACATGACAGCGACGATGCCGCGATTGTCTCGGCGATTGTGGCTCTGGGCCAGGCACTGGGGTTGCGGATTGTGGCTGAAGGGGTTGAAACCGACACCCAGCAAAGCTTCCTGACCACTCTGGGCTGTGATGCCCTGCAAGGTTTTCTGCTGGGGCAACCGCTACCGGCCGAGCAATTCATGCTGGATATCCATCGCGCCGAACTGTCGCGTTAAGGCCAATCGCCAGCGTCCTGACAAACCAAAGCTTTCGCGGTTATTCTGCCGGTCACATTTGCACCGTCGAACTGGAGAGCGTTTTTATGGACAAAGTCATCTTGATCACCGGCGGCAGTCGCGGCATTGGCGCTGCAACTGCGATCCTGGCAGCACAGCAGGGCTACCGGATTTGCATCAACTACCTGACGGATGCCGCCGCCGCCCATGAAGTGCTGGCCCGGGTGCATGCGCTGGGGGCAAAGGCGATTGCGGTGCAAGCCGATGTCAGCAATGAAGAAGAGATCATCAGCCTGTTTACCCGGGTTGACGAAGAGCTCGGGCCGATCACCGCGCTGGTCAACAATGCCGGCACCGTGGGCCTCAAGTCCCGGGTCGACGAAATGTCCGAATCGCGTATTTTGCACACCCTGAGAACCAATGTGCTGGGGCCGATCCTGTGTTCCAGGTATGCGGTACTGCGCATGTCTCCGCGTTACGGCGGCCAGGGCGGCAATATCGTCAACGTGTCGTCGGGGGCTGCACGCCTGGGCTCGCCCAATGAGTACGTGGACTATGCCGCTTCAAAAGGCGCACTGGACACCTTTACGCTGGGCTTGTCCAAAGAACTGGCGGGCGAGGGGATCCGGGTCAACGCGGTGCGCCCGGGCCTGATCTTTACCGAGTTCCACGCCTTGAGTGGCGACCCGGGGCGGGTCAGCAAGCTGGAGTCGAGCATCCCGATGGGCCGTGGCGGACGCCCCGAGGAAGTCGCCGAAGCCATTATCTGGCTGCTCAGCGACAAGGCTTCCTACGCCACCGGTACCTTTATCGATTTGTGCGGCGGGCGTTGATCCAGGCCCGTTAGATACCCAACAACAGGCCCGGCCTTTGTGGGCGCCGGGCTTGCCCGCGATGGCATCGCTGGCAAGGCTGGCGGTATTACCTGGATATGCATGTTGCTTTTCCCTGGGATCTATCGATAATGCGACTTATTGCTATTTGAGTCTGGTTATCTATCGTGTCTAGTCCTGTGGATCCCAAAGCCCTGCTGGCGAGTCTTTATCACGACAATCATGCGTGGCTGCGCGGCTGGCTGTCGCGACAGGTGCGCTGCCCGCAGGATGCTGCCGATCTGACTCAGGACACCTTCGTGCGGGCTTTCGATGCGCAGCAACTCGAGCGCATTGAACAGCCCAGAGCCTATCTGAGTACCGTTGCCCGGCGGCTGCTGTGCTCGCTATGGCGTCGACGCAAGCTGGAGCAATCCTATCTGGAGCAGCTTGCAGACCTGCCCCAGAACTATGCCCCTTCAGCCGAAGACATTGCGCTGGTACGCGAGGCAATCGAAGCGATTGATCAGGCGCTGGAAGGCTTGCCGTCGCGGGTGCGGCGGGCGTTTTTGCTCAATCGCATCGAAGCCATGCCGCAGCAGGCCATCGCCACTCTGCTGGGTGTTTCACTGGCCACCGTTGAGCGCGATTTGCGCCGGGCCTTTTTCCATTGCCTGGCGCAAACCCGGGAGTGCCCATGAGCCAGGTCAGAGTTGATCCCGCCACCCGTGCCGCCGTGGACTGGATGCTGCGGCTTGAGTCCGGGCAGGCCTGCCCTTCGGAACGTCAGGTGTTCAAAGCCTGGCTGGCGGAAAAACCCGAGCATATGGCTGCCTGGCAGCGGGTGGCCGGGGTGTTGAAAAACCCGCTGGCGGATTTGCAGTCTGTTGAACGGCGTAACCCCGGGCAGTTGCATGCCGCGAGCAAGGCGCTGCTGGCCAGTTCAACGGTCACAGGCAAAAAAGCCCTGCAAGGCGGCCTGTTGCTGTTACTGCTGGGGTTGGGCGCCGCGAGTGTGGTCGACCGGGTCACCCCGCTGAGGGGCTTGATGGCCGATCAACATACCGCCACCGGCGAGCGTAAAACCATACAGCTGGCGGATGGCAGCCGCCTGACACTCAACGCCCGCAGCGCCGTGGATATCCAGTTCAGCGCCGGGCAGCGGCGGGTGCAATTACGCGCAGGCGAGTTGCAGGTCGATGTTGCCGCCGACCCGCTGCGGCCCTTTGTGGTTGCGACCGCCCAAGGCCAGGTCCAGGCCCTGGGCACGCGGTTCATGGTGCGCCAGGGGCCGGACGAAAGCCTGGCCAGTGTGCAGCAGCACAGTGTGCAGCTGGATACGCTCAATGGTCTGCAGCGACGCATCAATGCCGGTCAGGCGGTGTCGTTCAGCGCCAGCCAGATTGACCCGCAAACCTCGACCGCACGCAGTCAGGCCGATTGGCTCGAAGGCCGGGTCGAGTTGCATGACGAGCCGTTGTCGACTCTGGTAGAGGCGCTGCGGCCTTATCAGGCCGGGGTTCTGCGTATCAGTCCCGAAGCCGCCAGGGTCCGGGTGTTCGGGGTTTTCTCGTTGGACGACACACCGCAGACCTTGAGCACTCTGGCGCAAACCTTGCCGATCAAGGTCACGCGCTATGGGCCCTGGTTGACCCTGATTGATGTGCGCGGGTAAAAATTCCACCGAATGGGAATTATTTACAAATAAGCTGAGGGGAAAACTCTGCTCGTTGGTCAAGGTTACAACTGCCTACCTTGCAACGAGAAAGGATGCCCCATGTCGTACGCCCCGTTGAGACCCTGCCTGCTGGCGCTGACCATTACCCTGAGCATTGCCTGCCCTTTGGGTGCGGTGGCCGGGCCGCTGGCCAATGAACAGAGCGCCCTGCGTGCCTTTGACCTGCCGGAGGCGCCGCTGGGTGTGACACTGAGCCGGATTGCCCGTGACAGCCAGCTGACCCTGTCGGTAGCTCCTGCCTTGTTGCAGGGGAAAACCTCGGCCCCGGTACGGGGCATGTTCACCCCGCAGCAGGCCGCCGAGCGTGCCCTGGCAGGCAGCGGTCTGGGTTTGAACGTGACCCAGAGCGGTGCCCTGAGCGTTTACCCGCTGGCGGCAACGGGCACCTTGAATCTTGGAGCAACCACAGTATCGGGGCGTACCGCCGAGGACGCTCGCGGAGCGGTTGACGGTTTTGTTGCCACCCGATCGGCCACGGCCACTAAAACCGATACACCGATTCTGGAGATCCCGCAGACCATCAACGTGGTGACGGCGGATCAGGTGCAGGTCCAGGGCGCCCGCGATCTGACCCAGGCCCTGCGTTACACCCCGGGCCTGAGCACCAATGGCTACACCGACCGCAACACCATCGCCGATGAAATCACCAGCCGCGGCTTTGCCCCGACCCTGCTTTATCTCGATGGCGCTTATTTGCCTTCGGCCGGGAGTCTGGGCGGCACGCCACAGATCGACCCCTATACCCTGGAGCGCATCGAAGTTCTCAAAGGGCCGTCCTCGGTGCTCTACGGGCAGAATCAGCCCGGAGGCATGATCAATATGGTGTCCAAGCGGCCGAGTACCGAAGCCGCGCACCAGATCAAGGTCGGCACCGGCAGTTTCGATCGCTACAACCTGGCGTTTGACTTCACGGGGCCACTGGACGAGGCCAAAACCCTCAGTTACCGGTTGATCGGGGTCGGCAATACCGGCAGCGAACAGGTGGACCACACCGAGGATTCACGCCAGTTGCTGGCGCCCAGCTTCAGCTGGATGCCCGACGACGACACCGAGCTGACGCTGTATGCGCAAATCCAGCGCGATGACGCCCTGGCCGACTATCAGGCCTTGCCGGCGGTGGGCAGCCTGTATCGCAACTCCCAGGGCAACAGGATTGATCGTGATACGTTTCTGGGCGACTCGAAATGGAACGACTACAAGCGTGATCAATACGTGCTTGGCTATCAGTTTTCCCATGCTTTCAATGAGGCCATGACCTATCGCCAGAGCCTGAGCTATATCGACGTCAACGACCGCTACAAAGGCTTTTACCTCAACCGTTTTGTCACCACCCCCGAGGGCATCAGTGACACCCACGCCAGTCGCACCAAGCTCGACTGGCGCCAGCAAAACAGTTCCTACAGTTTCGACAACCACCTGCAAAGCGACTTCACCACCGGCCCCCTGCAGCACACCCTGCTGGTGGGCCTGGACTACCGGGATTTCACCCGCAAGTATCAGGGCTACAACCTGTCGGGCAGTGAAATCATCGACCTCTACAACCCCACCAACTACCGCACCACGGGGGTGCCGACCCTGACCACCAAGTGGGATAACAGGGTCAAGCAAACCGGCTTCTATGTGCAGGATCAGATCAAGTTCGACAACTTCATCCTGACCATTGGCGGGCGCCATGACTGGGCCAAAGTCGATAACAATGACCTGCTGGCCGATTCCCGGGAGATGCAAAACGACAACAAGTTTACCGGGCGCGTGGGGCTGACCTACGTCACCTCGTTCGGGCTGGCACCCTATATCAGCTACACCGAATCGTTCCTGCCGTCAGTGGGTACCGCAGCTCCGGAGCGTGGGGGCAAGGCGTTCATCCCGCAATTGGGCAAGCAGTATGAAGTGGGGGTCAAGTATCAGCCTGACGACAGCACCTTGCTCACGGCGTCGGTGTTTCAGATCAAGCAGCAGAACGTGCTGACCGGTGACCTGCAGTACCAGGAGTATCAGATTCAGGAAGGTGAAGTCAGCTCGCGGGGGATCGAACTGGAAGGCAAAAGCAGCTTCAACAATATTGACCTGATTGACTCGTTGTCCTACCTGGATGTGTTCTACAGCAAGTCCAACTATGGCAACCAGGGCAACCGCAGCGAAGCCCAGGCGCCATGGGCGGCGAGTGTGTGGACCGATTACCACTTCACCGGCAACCTGCTGCAGGGGGTGACCCTGGGCGGCGGTGCGCGTTACACCGGGAAGAATTACGGTGACTCGGACAACACCTTCAAAACCCCGTCATTCGTGATCTACGACGCCACCCTCAGCTATGACCTGGCGGCGCTGGACCCGGGGTTCAAAGGGGTGAGTACCAGCCTCAATGTGCAAAACCTGTTCGACCGCGAGTACGTCTCGTCGTGTAATTACAGCTTTGGCTGTTACTACGGCCAGCAACGGACCGCGGCGCTGGAAGTCAAATACGACTGGTGATACCGGGGCTTTACGGGCTTGTTTGGTGGGCAGGATTGATCTGCCCCCCGGTTTTGCGCACCGCTAATCGCAGCCGTTATGGGCTTTCAACGGCGCAGTTTGAGTGCGCTGGCCAGGCTGATGGCCAGCGGCAGGCGCGGTAACAAGGTGGCCTGGTAGGCGTGGTACAGATCGCCCTTGCCGGGCCATATTTTTTCCGAAGGCTGATTGTCAGGCCCCAGTTCGTGGTGCCAGCTACCGTGCTGGCGATCGATCAGGTGCAGGTCGATGTAGTCCCAGAAGCACTGATACCAGACTTCATATTCCTGCTCGCCGGTGCGTTGCAACAAGGCCGCCGCTGCTGCCGAGGCTTCGGCCAGGGTCCAGTGCAGGCGTTCGCGCACCACGGGCCGGTTGTCCCAGTCCAGGGTGTAAACAATGCCGGTGTCACCATCGACATTCCAGCCATGCAGGCTGGCACTGTGGAACAGCTGGCGGGCGTCTTCGAGCAACCAGGCGGGCGCGGGCAGGCCGCGCTGCTTGCGCGCAGCTTCCAGGTGCAGCAGCAGGCGCGCCCATTCAAAGGCGTGACCCGGGGTTTTACCGAAGGGGCGGAATGGGTCGCACGGATGGTCCCGGTTGTACTCCGGCAACGGCTGCCACCGGGCATCGAAGTGTTCGACGGGCAGGTAGGCGGACTGCGCGGCGTGCTGGTGGATCACCCGCTCGCTGATGCGCAGGGCGCGCTCCAGCCACAGGTCCTGGTCGAGCACGTCGGCCAGGGCGAGAAAGGTTTCGGTGCCGTGCATATTGCTGTTGGCCCCGCGATACGCTTCGCAGTCGCTCCAGTCACTAGCGAAGGACTCCAGCAGGGCACCTTCGTCTTCGCACCAGAACCGTGTTTCCAGCACCGCTACCGCTTCATCCAGTAATGCGCTGGCGCCCGGGCGCCCGGCCACCACTGCGGAGCTGGCGGCCAGGGCGACAAATGCATGCAGGTACGCGGCTTTGCGGGTGTTGCCATCCTGCGCGTCGGGGGCGGCGAACCAGCCGCCGTGCACGCCATCGCGCAAGGTCCCGGCCAGTGCCTTCAGGCCGTGGTCGATCAACGGTGCGCAACCCGGCAGGCCCTGGATATGGGCCAGGGCGAAACTGTGAACCATACGGGCGGTGGTTACCGTGTCTGCCGGGGCATCGTCTGCGCGCTGGCCAAAGCGGTCAAGGCCGGCGAAACCGGAGGGAACACGGGCGGCCTTGGCGAAATCCAGCAGGGTCTGGCCCTGGGCGTGCAGCCACTGTTGATGGGGGGCGGAGGTCAGCCAGCTGTCGCTGGTCCGGGTGAGATCGGTCATGGGCCACCTGTGCGGTTCTTGTGATTATCTGGCGCTCGCAGCCTAAGGGATTGGCTGCAAAGTAGAAAGCTGAAACCTTTCATTACGGCAAGGACAAGCCCGCTGCCACAGGCCGTGGCAACGGCCGGTCAAATCTCCGGGATCCAGCGCTGGGACCAGTCGCTGTCGCGCTTGACCACCTCCCGCAGCAGTTCGATAGCCTGTTGCAAGGCGCTACCGTCGCGTTCGCGTGAATACACCAGATAGGTCGGGTAACTGAACTCGGGGGCCTTGGGAACGCGCTCCAGCGCGCCGCTGTCCAGATAACTCTGAACCACCCGGGTGCGAAAGTAGCCGCTGCCGCCGTTTTCCAGAATGTAGTGCAATGCCACCGGCCCCAGGTTGAAGCTGATGGCGGCCCGCGCCCGGTCCGGCAGTGCTGCGTCATGCTGGCGGCGGAAGTCCTCGCCCCAGTCCACATACACATAGGGTTCGGGCATGGCGGGGCGGCGGATCTGAATCAGTTTTTCCTCCAGCAATTGCTCCACCTGCACCCCGGGCCAATACACCGGCTGATAGACCAGTGCCGCGTCCAGCAGGCCCATTTCAACCTGCTCCAACAATTGCTCGCCGTCGCGAATCTGCACCCGCAAGGCGTGGGTGTCCAGGTGTTCGCGCAGGGCTTTGGCCCAGCTCAGAATCAGCGGGTTGCACAGGCTGACTTCACCGCCGATGTGCAGCATCTGGTGCAAGCCTTCGGGGCGCGGCAGATCCCGTCGTGCGGCTTCCCAGGTCTGCAGCAGCTGATTGGCGTAGACCACGAAGGCTTCCCCGTCGCAGGTCAGTCTGGCGCCTGCGCGGTTGCGAATGAACAGCGTCACGCCGAGCAGGCTTTCGAGTTTTTGCACCCGGGCCGTGACGGCTGTCTGGGTGACATGAAGTTTCTCGGCGGCACTCGCGAGGCTGCCGCAGCGAACAATTTCGAGAAAGGTCCGGGCCAGGTCGAGGTCCATGATCGCGCCAGTCTGCAAGGGGCCGTCAGTGTAAGGCTAACGGGTCAAAAAACATAAATACCGACCTTATAGTGGCCTGCATCAATGTCTGATTTTTATATTCAGCTAACGTCACCTGCCCTGGCACAGGGTGCCAGTGGTTTGCCGAACTGCAACACACACAAAAAAGGGATACCAGACATGGATGACTTGAACCGCCAGTACGACATTCAACCTTTGATAAAGGCTGACATGTCGATCCTGATCAATGGGCAGGCGGTAAATGCAGCTAAAGGAGAGACCGTGCTCAGCGTGTTGAATGCAGTGGGGGTGCGCCAATTGTCACCGAACGATCACGGTGAAATGAATGGTGCTTATTGCGGCATGGGGGTGTGCTATTGCTGCCTGGTCAAGATCGATGGCCGGCACAAACGCCGGGCCTGCCAGACCCTGGTGCAGCCGGGGATGAGCGTGGAAACCGGGACCAACCGGGTCACTGCACAAGAGGCTGTGTTATGAGCCCGGATCCGGTGATTGTCGGCGGTGGTCCGGCGGCTATTTCGGCAGCTATCGAGCTGGCGCAGCATGGAGTGCGCAGCACCTTGCTGGAAGAAGCCTCCAGACTGGGTGGCGTGGTTTATCGCGGGCCATTGCGTGAAGGTGTCGAGCTCGACTATCTGGGGGAGCGCTACATGTAGCGGCTCGCGTTTGAAAACACGCGGGCTCGCATTCAGCGGCATTTCTGGCTCACATTAACTGCAACCAGCCAAATGCTCCGGCTCACATTAATTGCAAATGGGCTTGCATTCGAGGACACGGGCTCGCGTTTCATTGTGACGGGCTCACATTATCTGCAAATGACCAGCGGCGGTTTTTGATCACAGAGGTGAATCGCCCCGGCAATCTGGAAAACCTCGGTTGTTAAGTACCAGCATTCATGGTGACCCCAGTGGCAGCTCAGAGCCGTAGCGTTGGAATAGTGATCACTACCGCTGGTCGGCCCAAATATGCATAAATGCATATTTTGGCTTGGCGTATTTACTGTGGTTATGTACAGTATATCGGTGTCTTGATTTCACCTCCCCCGTATCAGCGATGTTGGAGACGGTTATGGCACGGACGCCGGGAAGTCCAAGCACGGACCTCCGGTGCACAGATGCTCACTTTCATCTTTTTAGGGATGAGCACTTAATTCAGGAGAACACTATGTCAGAACCAGGCGGCCCAATTGAAATCGGGCCTGTTATTATCACCGACACTAATAACCCCCCACCAGTAATACTACCTCCGCCACCTGTAGGCGTACCGGGTGGTTTAGGTGATCGTCCACCAGTATGGGACGCAAATATTCCTACCAGCGCCCAAGTTGAGGATTTCTTTAATAAAAAGGATATTTTTGCTCTCAATAAAATCCAAGCAGTAGTTTTAACCGTGGCTGCAGGACAAAAAAACGTAGAAGCTTCCTACGTAGCTCACTTGCCGAATGTGCCTTCTGAAGTTGACTATGAAATAAATAGTTCTGTCGGAACTGAAGTATTGTCTCCATTGGAAAAAGCCATAAAGGAAAAAGCAGTTGTTGATCAGCTTATCACTTTAAAGCAGAGTGAGCTTGGCGTTAGTACTGTGACGGCAAACTCCTATTTTGGAAGGAATCCTCTGGATAAGGATGCTGACTTAAATGGGGTGGATTTTTTAATTCGATTTCAAGATCGAAAAAACCCATTAAGCCCATTAGCACTTTATAATGAATTTATTAGCTCTGTTTCAGCAGCATACACAAGTAAAATTCTAACGGAAAAAATCCGCTTATTGACTGAAAAATCTACAGCGCTCACCAGTAGCATTGCGACAGAGCAAGCAGCAGAAGACGCACGTCTTGCGGCCGAAGCTGAAGCGAAACGTATTGCCGATGAAGCGGCAACTGCTGAAGCCGCTAGGGTTGCTGCTGAAGCAGAAGCCAAACGCGTGGCTGATGAGGCAGCCGCCGCAGAAGCGGCGAGAGTAGCGGCAGAGGCAGAGGCAGAGGCAGAAGCTCAGCGGGTGGCTGCTGAGGCGGCAGAACAAGCTCGATTGGCAGCAGAAGCAGAAGCGGCACGTGTGGCCGCCGAAGCCGCTGAGCAAGCACGCCTTGCAGCGGAGGCCGAAGCTAAGCGCATTGCCGATGAAGCCGCAGCCGCCGAGGCGGCTAGATTAGCGGTTGAAGCTGAAGCCAAACGTGTTGCAGACGAAGCTGCTGCTGTTGAAGCTGCCAGGATAGCCGCCGAGGCAGAAGCTAAGCGGATCGCGGATGAAGCGGCAGCAGCTGAGGCTGCTAGGGTAGCCGCTGAAGCCGCAGCACTTAAAGCAGCTCACACGTATAGGCTCCCCGCTGCCGGTGCGACTCAGTTGAGTACCGCAGCAGGCCCTATCGCCATTACTTCAGGTTCAGGCATCACGCTTGACGCTCTTATCCAAGCCATCAAAGCAGTTTTGGGCACGATCGTTAGTGTGCCTACAGCTGTTGGTATTGGCTTGCTGTCCTATTCCTCGTCCCTGGGAAACGGGGAGTTGCCTGCAACGATGCTGAACCTGCCAGCCAAAGGTCTTGCACCTGATCTACCTGATAACCTGCTTGACCTAGCTGCGGCAGGTGGCACGGTTAATGTGCCTTATCGGATTTACGGCGATCAATCCAAATACTCGGTGGTGGCCACCCAGGCCACTGGAGGGTTGGCAGCTACCGTTCCGGTAAGAGCGCTAGTGCTTGATCCCGTAGCCAACGCCTATACATTCACTACAACTGACACACCGCCGATCACCCTGACGTTTCCTATCGCAGTTCCAGGTAATAGCACGACGGCGACGCCTGCGCAGCCTGTGGAAACTCCAGTGTATACCGGGATAACACTGACACCGATTGAGGTCAAGGCTGAACCATTCCCAGCAGCCAGTCAGCTGAATATCCGAGATGGTATTTACGTTTACCCATCGGACTCCGGCTTGCCGCCCATTTACGCAGTGTTCAGTAGCCCGTACGAAGGTGCAACCACTAAAGGTGAGCACAGCGGTCGCATGTACAATCCCGACAAAGCTGGGGGCCCCACTCAAGACTTGGACTGGACAACAGCCTCGGTAACTCAGGAAGGTATCGATCTAGTCAAGTTGCATACAGGACGGTTCGACCCATCGGACGCAAATGTTGTGATGATTGACCGTCTGGAAAAAATCCTAACTGGCGAATTGGCCATTACCGATGTCGATAAGCGATTTTACACCCATGAGATTCGTGAGCTGGAGCGGTATAGGGCTCTAGGTGTAGCGGATGGTGTAGAACCTAAAGATGGTGGTGCTATTTGGAACAATACTCACGCTGCGACTCTGGAAGACTACAAACTTAAAGATGGATCAGATGTATTCTATACGCCGGAAGCCATTGCTGCATACAACAAACAAACATACGGAGAATAAAATGAGCAATATTAATGATGTGGTTGCAAATGAAAATCCCAGGGATGTTATATTGTTTATTGTGAGAAATAAATCCATTTCATATCCTATGGTGGATATGCTATATAGCGGAAACAGCTGGGTAAATATTGGTAATAATCTTGAGCTATTAAAGCTTGTTCATAACATGAAACTAGAAGGGTTAATTGAAAATTCTGATGGGGGAATTAAAAAAGGTCCTAATTGGAAAGAGCCAGCCTTTATGGCTGAGAATAAGTATACGCTTGAGTGATATGTAGGTCTGCAAAAGAAAGCCCAGCTCAAGCTTGGCTTTCTTTTTCCCGAACTTTGACAAATGGCTCCTCTTTGTATGTTGGAGACTCTTGCTGGTCGTATTTTTTAGGTATACCCAACCGATACTCTCAGGTGAGACAGTTTTCTTGTCTCAATAGGGTTGTCTTTCGATTTTGGTATGCTAGCTTTTACAACGTCTAAAGCCTAACGAGACAAACCTCACCCATGGCACTTTACGGATACGCCCGAGTCTCCAGCAGCGACCAAGATTTTGTGCTGCAAGAAAAAACCTTGCGCGAAGCGGGTTGTGACGTCGTTCGTTCCGAAAAAGGAAGCGGGGCAAGCCGAGTGGGTCGAACAGAGCTTCAAACACTGCTCGATTTCCTACGCCCTGGCGATACGCTAGTGGTTACACGCATTGACCGCCTTGCACGCAGCATCAAAGATCTTCAAGACATCGTTTACACGCTAAAAGAGCGGGGAGTCAGTCTCAAGGCGACTGAGCAGCCAATCGATACACTCAGCGCGGCGGGGAAAGCCTTCCTGGACATGCTGGGCGTTTTTGCAGAATTTGAAACCAACTTGCGACGTGAGCGCCAACTCGAGGGGATTGCTGACGCTAAAGCTCGTGGCGTTTACCGAGGCCGTAAACCGTCCATTGACCCTCTGGAGGTTCAACGCTTGCGGGCTGAAGAAAAACTAGGCGCGACAGAGATTGCTCGACGGCTTGGCGTCGGTCGTGCCTCAGTGTATCGAGTGTTAGCTCAGCATGGACACCAAGCGTAATTCCATTCCTGTCGACTCGCTGTTGCAGTTGCGGCAGCGATTGGATCTTTTGCCACGCAAAAGTCCTGAACGCGCCAGACAGGTGCAGGCCGTTGCCGAGCTATACGGCATCTCGTCTACCACGGTCTACCGTGCATTGCATGCTTTCAACAAACCGCACGCAGTACATCGCGCTGATCACGGCAAACCACGCAAACTCCCAAAAGCCGAGCTAGAGCGCTATTGCGATCTGGTCGCGGCTTTGAAACTGCGCACCACCAACAAGAACAACCGCCATCTCTCTACAGCCAACGCAATCAAGCTGCTGGAGGATTTCGGTGTTGAGACGAAGCAAGGCTTAATAAAGGCTCCCAAGGGGCTGTTGACCAAGCCGACCGTCAATCGCTATCTGGATCGTTGGCACTTGGATCATGCGCATTTGACGCGAGAACCAGCTGCGGTGCGTTTCCAGGCGGAACACAGCAACGATTGCTGGCAGTTCGATATCTCTCCGTCCGATCTCAAGCGCATCGACAAGCCAAACTGGATCGACCCCAGTAAAGGCGAGCCTACACTGGCGATTTTCAGTGTGGTCGATGACCGCAGTGGTACTGCTTACCAGGAGTACCACTGCATCTACGGCGAGGATGCAGAAACAGCATTGCGTTTTCTGTTCAATGCCATGGCGGTAAAGGCCGACGCCGAGAATCCATTCCAGGGCCGACCAAAGATGATCTATCTCGACAATGGCCCTGTCGCTAAATCTCGCGTGTTCCAGAATGTGATGCAAGCGCTCGCGATTGAATGGCAGACGCACCTGCCTGCCGGCAAGGACGGTACGCGAACAACGGCTCGATCCAAGGGAAAGGTCGAACGTCCGTTTCGTACGGTCAAGGAGGCGCATGAGACGCTGTACCACTTTCACAAGCCGGAAACTGAGCAGCAGGCCAACGAATGGCTGTCGCACTATCTGGTGCACACCTACAATCAGCAGCGTCATCGTTCAGAGTCGCGCACCCGCATGGCGGACTGGCTCACTATGCTGCCAGATGATGGCCTGCACGAGATGTGTACCTGGGAGCAGTTTTGTCGATTTGCACGCGAGCCGGAACGGCGCAAGGTTGGCATTGATGCGCGTATTACCATTGATGGTACACAGTATGAGCTTGAGCCCGGCATGGCCGGAGACCATGCGATTTTGTTGTGGGGCCTGTTCGACGATGAGTTGTACGCCGAATATGAAGGCGAGCGCTTCGGCCCCTACTATCCGGTAGACGGTCCTATTCCGCTGCGCCGGTATCGGGCATTCAAACGAACCAAGGCGGATGAGCGCGCAGACCGGATCCGTTTGCTGGCCGACCAGCTTGGATTGCCGATTGCAGCGCTATCTGGCACCGACGTGCGCTTGTCTGATGCTCCCATGTCCGCGGCGGACATTCCACGTCAGCCGTTCGACCCGCATGCCCACGAATACCACTATCCGACAGTGATTGCTGCCAAGTTGGCCATCGCTGACGAATTGGCCAAACCGCTGGCCAAGCTTGTGGCTGAAGACAAAGTATTCATCGATCAGGTGCTGGCAGAAACGCTTATGCGCCGTGTCGTTCTGGAGCGCGTGCGCGAATATTTCCGACACAAAAAAGGAGCTCAATATGCGGGCTGAAGTGATGCAGCATTTCGGGTTGACGGTGCCGTTCAAGCAGGCTGGCTACTATGAGACTGAACACCACAAGGATCTGATAAAGGACGTTCGTGGAGCGGTGCAGGAAGGTCGTTTGGTCGCAATCTGTGGTGTGATCGGCAGCGGCAAGACCGTTCTGCTACGCCGGTTGACCAAGATGCTGCAAGACGACAAAAAAGTGATCGTCTCCAAATCTGTCGCCGTGGATAAGCACAACATCAAGCTGGCCACGTTGATCGAGGCTCTTTATTACGACTTATCGTCCGAAAAACAGGTGCAAATTCCCAAGAAGATCGAGCGCCGAGACCGACAGCTTCAAGAAATGATTTTAAAGGGTAAGAAGCCCATCGTCATGTTCGTCGATGAGGCGCATGACTTGAATGGGCACACCCTCACTGGCTTGAAACGTCTGATGGAACTGGCCGAAGACGTGGATGGACTGCTTTCGGTAGTGCTTGCGGGCCACCCTAAACTGCGCAATGACCTGCGCAAGGACAACATGGAGGAAATCGGCGCCCGTACCGATGTGTTCTCGCTGGACGGCATTACTGGGGCACAGCGCGAGTATATCGAGTGGTTATTACGTACCTGCACTGGAGCGGAAGACGCCTGCGAGTCAATCCTGACGGACGATGCCATCGACCTGCTCGCGAGCAAGCTGCGGACACCGCTGCAAGTGCAACTTCACCTGACGCTGGCCTTAGAGGCTGGATACCAGACCGGCGAGCGCCCTGTGTCGGTGGATGTCGTCGAGTCGGTACTCTCACGACATATCGATGACCTGGAGCCCACGTTGACGCGCAATGGTTATCGCATGAAGGACTTGGTGGAGCAATTCAGTGCCAAGCCGCACGAGTTCAAGGCGCTGTTCAATAACACGCTGGACCTCGAACGGGCGACTGAGTTGCGCGACAAGATGCTCGCGGCCGGTATTCCTCTGTGATCCCAAACCACCGCTGGTCATTTGCAGATAATGTGAGCCCGACGCAATGAAACGCGAGCCCGCGCCGTCGAATGCAAGCTCATTTGCAATTAATCTGAGCCGGAGCCTTTGGCTGGTTGCAGATAATATGAGCCAGAAATGCCGCTGAATGCGAGCCCGAGGGTTTTCAAATGCGAGCCGCTACAGCTACAAGGATGCACTGCACAAACTGCACGCAGAGTTTGCCGACATTGCCCACTCGGTAGATGTGCGCCTCAACCACCGCGTAGTCGGCGGGCAGGGCGAACACAGCCTGCAAGTGCTGGACCCGGATGAACGTCTGCAGGAAGTCGGCTTCGGCCAGCTGCTGCTGGGCGCCGGGTGCCATGAGCGCAGCGTGCCGTTTCCTGGCTGGACCATTCCCGGGGTGATCATGCTTGGCGGTCTGCAACTGCAGATCAAAAGTGGCGTGGTCAAACCCCGTGGGCCGACGCTGATCGTCGGCACCGGGCCGCTGTTGATGCTGGTGGCGTGCCAGTTGCACGCGGCGGGTGTTGAAGTGGCCGGTGTGTATGAGGCCTGTGAATTTACCCGGATTGCCAAGGAAAGCCTGGCGCTGCTGAACCAGCCCCAGCTGTTTCTCGACGGCTTGAGCATGCTGATGTACCTCAAGCGCCACGGCGTGACCGTGCGTTACGGTTGGGGCGTAGTGCAGGCGCGGGGTGACGGCGAGCTGAGCGAAGTCATAGTGGCGCCGTACTCCGGCACCTGGCAACCGGACCTGAGCAAGGCGCAACCGGTCATGGCCCGTACGCTGGCGGTGGGCTACGGCTTTATCCCCCGTACGCAACTGACTCAGCAAATGGGTCTTGATCACGCCTACAACGTCGACGGCTACCTGGCTGTCAAAGCCGATACCTGGCAGCGCAGCAATCAGCCACACATCCACCTGGCCGGTGATGTCACCGGCATGCGCGGCGGTGAAGCGGCGATGCTCACCGGACGGATCGCGGCGTTATCGATTTTGTTCCAGCGCGGGGTTCTGAGCGAGAAACAGGCCTGGGCCCAGCGACGGGTTTATCTTTCACGGCTCAACACCATCGTGCGCTTTCGTGGCGCCATCGATCGCTATACCCAACGCGGTACGCGCCAGATCGAATTGCCCCAGGCGGACACAGTGGTATGCCGCTGCGAGAACGTCACCCGAGCCGACATCGACCTGGCCCTTAGCCAGGGCGTGCAGGACATGGCCAGCCTGAAAATGCGCACGCGGGTCAGCATGGGCGACTGTCAGGGCCGGATGTGCGTCGGCTACTGCAGTGATCGCCTGCGCGAGTCCACCGGCCGCCAGGATGTGGGTTGGTTGCGCCCGCGTTTTCCGCTGGAACCGGTGCCGTTTTCGGCTTTTACCAATGCCTGCAAGGATGCCTGACATGATCAAGACATATGACGTTGTAATCGCCGGTGGTGGCGTTATCGGTGCTTCCTGTGCCTACCACCTGTCCCGTCGCAAAGACCTGAAAGTGGCGATGATCGACTGCAAGCGCCCGGGCAATGCCAGCCGCGCGTCGGCGGGTGGTCTTTGGGCCATCGGCGAGTCTGTCGGGCTTGGCTGCGGAGTGATCTTTTTTCGCATGATGTCTGCCGAGCGCAAGCGTGAAGCCCAGGGTACGGCAGTGATCGTCGACTCCAGCACCCCGCATATCCTGCCGGAGTGTTTCTTTGACTTCGCCCTGCAGTCCAATGCGCTGTACCCGGGCCTGCATCAGGAAATGATCGAAAAGCACGGCATGGACTTCAAGTTCGAGCGTACCGGGCTCAAGTACGTGATTTACGACGATGAAGACCGTCTCTACGCCGAGCATATCGTTGCCAACATCCCGCACCTGAGCGACGAGGTGCGCTGGCTTGACCAGGCTGCCTTGCGCGAGTCCGAGCCGAGCGTCAGCCATGACGCCCTGGGCGCGCTGGAATTTCTCTGTGACCACCAGGTGAGCCCGTTCCGGCTGACCGATGCCTACACCGAAGGTGCGCGGCAAAATGGCGTCGACCTGTACTTCAACAGCAACGTCACCGAGGTGCTGCGTCAGGGCAGCAAGGTGGTGGGGGTACGCACTGACAACCAGGGTGCATTTCACTGCAAGACCCTGATCAATGCTGCCGGCGCCTGGGCCGCAGAACTCAGCGTGATGGCCACGGACCTGAGCATCCCCGTGGCGCCGGTCAAGGGCCAGATCGTCTTGACCGAGCGCATGCCCAAGCTGCTTAACGGCTGCCTGACCACCAGCGACTGTTATCTGGCGCAAAAGGACAATGGAGAAATCCTGATTGGCAGTACCACCGAAGACAAGGGGTTCGACGTGAGCACCACCTTCCCGGAGATTACCGGTTTGGTGCAGGGGGCGATGCGTTGCATTCCAGAGCTCAAAGACGTCAACCTCAAGCGCACCTGGGCCGGGTTGCGCCCGGGGTCGCCGGATGAACTGCCGATTTTGGGGCCGATGGCAGGGGTTGAAGGGTACTTGAACGCCTGCGGGCATTTCCGTACCGGCATCCTGACCTCGGCGATCACCGGGGTCATGCTGGATGCGCTGGTGCGTGATCAACCGTTGCCGCTGGATGTCACGCCGTTTCTGGCGGACAGGTTTAACCTGCAACCGGTGGGGTTAAAAAAAGTGATAGGCGCCTGAAGGGCGTCAGGGCTTGTAGTCGCTGACGAAAAACGAGGCTGCGATCCCCGATCTGCGAAGGCTGCGCCGTGGATCGCAGCCTTCGGCAGCGACTGCGGTGATTGCGGGTTGTGCAGGTAACGCCAATATTGCGCTTTGAACTCCTGTAGCCCTGCATGGGTCAGCCGTTATGCCCATTCATAAAGCAGGCGCAGACAACCATGCAGATTTCTCTCGCGCATCAGGTCGCCCTGGTCACCGGGGCCAGTTCCGGGCTGGGGGCTGCCAGCGCCCGGGCCCTGGCGGCTGCCGGTGCCTCGGTGGTCCTCAACTACAACTCCCAGGCAGCTCCCGCCCAGGCACTGGCAGACGAAATCAACGCCGCAGGCGGCAAAGCCATTGCCCTGGGCGCCGATGTATCGAAAGAGGCTGAAGTTGAACGCCTGTTTGCACAAACCCTGGATGCTTTCGGCTATCTCGACATTCTGGTCGCTAATTCAGGGCTGCAGAGAGACGCCGCAATCACTGACATGACCCTGGAACAATGGAACACCGTCATCGGTGTCAATCTCACCGGCCAGTTCCTGTGCGCGCGCTCAGCCCTGAAGATCTTCAACCGTCAGGGCGTTCGTGAAGGCGTGTCCTGTGCAGCAGGCAAAATCATTCATATGAGCTCTGTGCACCAACTGATTCCCTGGGCCGGGCATGTGAACTATGCAGCCTCCAAGGGCGGCGTTGAAATGCTGATGCGCAGCCTCGCGCAGGAAGTCAGCGAGCAAAAGATCCGGGTCAACGGCATAGCCCCCGGGGCCATTCGCACGGCAATCAATCGCGACGTGACCCAAGGCGCGGCCGAGAAGCAACTGCTGAAACTGATCCCCTATGGTCGCGTCGGTGAGCCCGGGGATGTGGCCAGCGCGGTGGTGTGGCTGGCCAGCGACGCCTCGGATTATGTAGTAGGGACTACCTTGTTTATCGATGGCGGCATGAGCCTTTATCCGGAGTTCCGTGACAATGGTTAACATCCAGGACGAATTGCAAAGCTCGATCGAGGCACACGGCATTATTGGCGACATGCGCACTGCGGCATTGGTCAATGACCAGGGCAGTGTGGATTTTTTCTGTTGGCCCGAGTTCGACAGTCCTGCCATCTTCTGCTCACTGCTGGACACCCCCCAGGCAGGGATTTTTCAACTGGCCCCGCAGATAGCCGATGCCCGCCGCGAGCAAATTTACCTCCCCGACACCAACGTTTTGCAGACCCGCTGGCTGGCGCCGCAAGCGGTGGTGGAAATTACCGATTTGCTGCCGGTCAGTGACCACGATGATCAACTGCCGCTACTGATGCGCCGCGTGCGCGTGGTCAGCGGCAGCGCCACCTTTTTGCTGCGCTGCGCGGTTCGCCATGACTACGCCCGCGCGGCCACCAAAGCCCGTGCCGATGGTGAGGATGTGTGCTTCGACGCCGAGGGGCAGCCCGGTCTTCGACTGGCCTCCAGTGTTCCCTTGACGGTTGCGGATCAAGCGGCCTGTAGCACGTTCACCCTGGCGGAGGGCGAAACGGCCGAGTTTGTACTGGGCGCAGTTGACGATGAGCGGGTGAAAGTGGACGCCAGCGACCTGGCGTTACAGCGCACCCTGCAATTCTGGCGGCAGTGGATCGCACAGTCGATCTATCGCGGACGCTGGCGGGAAATGATCAACCGCTCGGCCCTGACCCTCAAGCTGCTGACCTCGCGCAAGGAGGGCGCGATCATTGCGGCCGCCACCTTTGGCTTGCCGGAAACCCCGGGGGGCGAGCGTAACTGGGATTACCGCTATACCTGGATTCGTGATGCGTCCTTCACGGTTTATGCCTTTATGCGCCTGGGCTTTGTCGATGAGGCCAATGGCTTTATGCGCTGGCTGCGTGGCCGGGTAGGGGAGTGCTGCGACCAGCCCCTGAAGCTGAACATCATGTACAGCATTGACGGCCGCAATGATTTGCCCGAGGTAGAGCTGAGCCACTTGTCCGGATACGGCGGCGCCAGGCCGGTGCGGATTGGCAACGGCGCATTTGATCAGGTGCAGCTGGATATTTTTGGTGAGCTGCTGGACGCGGTGTACCTGACCAACAAATACGGCGAGGCCATCAGCCATGAGGGTTGGCAGCATGTGACCCAGATTGTCGATCACGTGTGCGTGACCTGGCAGGAGGAGGATGTGGGGATTTGGGAGATGCGCGGCGAGAAGCATCACTTTTTGCACTCCCGGCTGATGTGCTGGGTGGCGCTGGATCGTGCCATTCGCCTGGCCTCCAAGCGCTCGTTGCCTGCGCCGTTCTCCCGCTGGAACGAGACCCGGCAAGAGATTCACACTGACATCTGGCAGAACTTCTGGAATGCCGAGCGCGGCCATTTTGTCCAGTACAAGGGCGGCACGGCGCTGGATGGTTCGATGTTGTTGATGCCGCTGGTGCGTTTTGTCGCAGCGAAAGATCCGGCCTGGCTGGCGACCCTTGCGGCCATTGAAAAGAGTCTGGTGCGTGATGGCATGGTTTATCGCTATCGCAATGACGACAGTGGCCTGGATGGCCTGCAAGGCACAGAAGGTGCGTTTGCCGCCTGTTCCTTCTGGTACGTGGAATGCCTGGCCAGGGCCGGGCAAGTGGAAAAGGCGCATCTGGAATTTGAACAGTTATTGCGTTACGCCAACCCGCTGGGGCTGTATGCCGAAGAGTTCGACCTTTATGCCAGGCATTTGGGCAATACCCCGCAAGCCTTGACCCATTTGGCGCTGATCAGCGCGGCGAGCTTTCTGGACCGAAAGCTCGACCACCAAAAGCCCCAGTGGCAGCCCTGACCCACCCCTGACCCTGTAGGAGCGAGCTTGCCTCGCGAGCTCTGCGTCTTGAAAAGCTCGCTCCTACAGGGTTACGGCTTGCGCTGCACCCAATACCTGTGGGAGCTGGCTTGCCAGCGATGCGGGGCCGGCTTTTAGAAGATGTATTTGCTGGTCAGCATCAGGCTGCGCGGCTCGCCGTAGTAGGTGGTGCTGAAGTTGCCCAGGCCCGACAGGTATTTCTTGTCGAACAGGTTGTTGGCGTTGAGGTTGAAGCTCAGGTGCTCGTTGTACTCGTAGCGGGTCATCAGGTTGACCAGCGCGTAACTGTGCTGCTCGATGATGTCGTAGTCACCCTTGGCATCGTTGTAGATCTTGCCGTAGAACGGGCTCTGCCAGTTGACACCACCGCCCACGATAACTTTGTTCAACACCCCCGGCAGGCGGTAGGTGGTAAATACCCGCGCCACGTTTTCAGGCTTGGTGGTTTCCAGCGGGTAGCCGTACAGACGACCGCCATCTGCGGTTTTGGTCT
This sequence comes from Pseudomonas sp. TMW22089, assembly GCF_022496645.1. Taxonomy (NCBI): domain Bacteria; kingdom Pseudomonadati; phylum Pseudomonadota; class Gammaproteobacteria; order Pseudomonadales; family Pseudomonadaceae; genus Pseudomonas; species Pseudomonas sp. TMW22089. The sequence continues at coordinate 54,197 of NZ_SCFG01000015.1, read as the reverse complement.
GGGCGTAGGTGTAACCGGCCATCAGGTTCCAGTCCGGCATCAGTTCACCGGCCAGCTCGAATTCGATGCCTTTGGTGGTCGCTCCGTCGACGGACTCATAGTAGGTCTGGTTGGCAGCGTCGATGCCTGCATAGACGGCCAGGTTTTTCTGCTCGGTGCGGAACACCGCGGCACTGGCATTCAGGCGGCCGTCGAAGTATTCACCCTTCAAACCGATTTCATAGCTGTTGCCTTCGGTGGGCGCCAGGGTTGTGCCGGACTTGCTGCGCTCGGTGACCGGTTTGTAAATCGAGGTGTAGCTGGCGTACGCCGAGTAGGTGTCGTTCAGGTCATACACCACGCCAGCGTAGGGCGTGACTTTGCCGTGCTGTTTGGAGGTGGTCTTGTTATCGCTGAAGGTGGGGGTTTGCACGTAGTACGTGCGCGTGTCGTTGTACTGGAAGTCGCTCACGCGGCTGCCGAGAATCAGCGACAGGTCGTCGGTCGGCCTGAAGCGCGCAGCGAGGTAAGCACTGTTCTGGTTTTCGTTGGTCTGGTATTTGCCGTTTTTCGGGAAGTAGGGTTTCGGGTAATCACCCTTCCAGTCAAAGATGCTGCCGGGGACCTTGCCGAATTCACTGGCATCAAAGGTTGCCCCGGTTTGGCGGGAGGTCTGCGAAGTAACACCGACCACCAGTTCATGTTCGCGGCCAAACAGGCTGAAGGGGCCGCTGGCATTGAGGTCGAAGGTGTTTTGCACCCGGTGACCTTCCCACTTGCCCCAGTAGAAGAACATGCCGTCGCCGGTGACCGGGTCCGGCATGCCGCCACCGGCCGATCCCAGTTGGGTGTCGTGGTCGTTGGTTTGCTGGGTCAGGCTGCCTTTGACTTTCCATTCATTGGCAAAGCGGTGTTCCAGGGAGGCGAAGGTGGTCTGCGCGACTACATCGCGACGGCTCCAGTCGGTGGCCGGGTTGAACGAGCGACTGAAGTCGGTCTTGCTGTAGTTGGAGAAGTAGTAGGGGTTGCCGGTCCAGGACGAGCCGCGGGGCTTGATGTTCTGATAGTCCATGCCGAAGGTCAGCAGGGTATCGGGAGTGATATCGGCTTCGAGGATGCCGTAGAACACATCATTCTTTTTCGAGTAGTGATCCAGATACGAATCGGCATCCTGATACACCCCGACCAGGCGCCCGCGCACGCTGGCGTCTTCATTCAACGGGCCGGAGATATCGCCTTCGGTTCGGTAGTTGTCCCAGGAGCCTGCGCTGGCAGTCACCGACGCCTTGAATTCGCGGGTCGGTTTTTTGCGGATCAGGTTGACCGTAGCCGAGGGTTCGCCGGAGCCGGACAGCAGGCCGGTGGCGCCTTTGACGATATCAACCCGGTCATACAGGGCCATGTCGACCTTGGTCGCGCCCTCATCGAACACCCCGTCATAGCGGGCGTTCACGCCGTCGTACTGGAAGTTGGTGATGGCGTAGCCGCGGGCCGAATATTCCATGCGGTCGCTGTCGTAGGCCTGGGTCGAAATGCCCGGCGCGTTACGCAGCACATCGCCGATGCTCTGGACCGCCTGATCGTCCATGAGCTGGCGGGTAATTACGGTCACGGTCTGCGGGGTTTCGCGGATCGACAACGGCAGTTTGGTCGAGCTGTTGCTGGCGGCAGTGGTGTAGGACCCAGTGTCCTCTGTGGTCAGCAACGCCCCCTGGCCCTGGCCGGAAATGGTGGTGGCACCCAACTCCAGGCCCTGGCCTTGGGCGACATTGAGAATCAGCGTGTCGCCATTGAGCTGGTATGAAATGCCGCTACCCTGCAGCAGGGCTTCCAGAGCCTTGATCGGCTCCAGTGAGCCCGAGACGGAGTGCGAACTGATCCCCTGTACCTGATCCGGGCTGTAGAGCACTTGCAGACTGGTCTGCTTGCCGAACTCGTTCAGGGCGCTGGCCAGCGGTTGTGCCGGGATATTCAGCACGACCGGCGCGGCCAGAGCCATGGGTGTGCCCAGCAGTGCCGAGGCCAGCAGTGCGCTGCTTAACAGGGTACGGTTCAAATTGGATCGTTGCATTGCGTGCCGAGGCTCCGGGAGGGGAATGATTGATGCGAATAGTTATAAGACGCAGCACGCGGGTTAAACCGGAAACAAGCGACTGAATTGGCTGGATTTGATTTTGCAGAGCAATACCCAAACCCTGTAGGAGCGAGCTTGCCTCGCGAGCTTTTCAAAATTCCCGCATTCGCTCGGCAATCAATCAGGGCTCGATATAAAGCTCGCGAGGCAAGCTCGCTCCTACAGGGTTACGTGGGGGCAGCTTCTGTGGGAGCTGGCTTGCCAGCGATGCGGGCCCGGATTTGTGTCGGAGCCATCGCGAGGCTAGCTCGCTCCTACAGGGGTATGTGGGGACAGCTTCTGTGGGAGCTGGCTTGCCAGCGATGCGGGCCCGGGTTTGTGTCGGAGCCATCGCGAGGCAAGCTCGCTCCTGCAGGGTTACGTGGGGGCAGCTTCTGTGGGAGCTGGCTTGCCAGCGATGCGGGCCCGGATTTGTGTCGGAGCCATCGCGAGGCAAGCTCGCTCCTACAGGGGTATGTGGGGACAGTTACTGTGGTAGCTGGCTTGCCAGCGATGCGGGCCTCGGGTTTGTGTCGGAGCCATCGCGAGGCAAGCTCGCTCCTGCAGGGTCATGTGGGGACAGCTTCTGTGGGAGCTGGCTTGCCAGCGATGCGGGCCCGGGTTTGTATCGGAGCCATACAGGGATATGGGTGGCAGGGTCGTTCTATGTATGGAACGCTGAGTGCTATTTATACCGTCTAGTCTTATGGGTGATACGAATCTATCCTTGTTGCCATGATTTACAGGAGGTGCAACATGAAAAACATTCTGGGTGTCTATACGGCTCCATGTGCGCATTGGGTCGGTGATGGCTTTCCGGTTCGTACATTATTTTCCTACGACAGCATGGGTGAACACGTCAGCCCGTTCTTGTTACTTGATTACGCCGGGCCTGCGGAATTCACGCCCACTACCGAGCGTCGTGGTGTAGGCCAGCATCCCCATCGTGGGTTTGAGACGGTGACCATCGTCTACAAAGGTGAAGTCGAGCATCGGGACTCCACCGGCAATGGCGGGGTTATCGGCCCCGGTGATGTGCAATGGATGACCGCTGCGTCGGGGATCCTGCATGAAGAGTTCCATTCCGAGGCGTTTGCCCGCAGTGGCGGCACCCTGGAAATGGTGCAGCTGTGGGTCAACCTGCCGGCCAAAGACAAGATGGCCGAGGCTGGCTATCAGGGTATCGTCGACCGGGACATTCCTGAACTGGCGCTCAAGGACGGTGCCGGCCGGCTGCGCTTGATCGCCGGCGAGTTCGACGGCCAGCGCGGCCCGGCCCGTACCTTCACCCCGATCGACGTGTGGGATATCCGCTTGAACGCGGGCAAGTCGACCACCCTCGATCTGCATCAGGGCCGCAACACCATGTTGGTGGTGCTGCACGGTGCGGTTGAGGTCAATGGCCAGGAAGTGGTGCGCGAAGGACAAATGGCGCTGTTTGCCCGCGACGGGTCTCAGGTTCGTCTTGAGGCCAATAACGATGCGGTGCTGTTGATCTTGAGCGGTGAGCCCATCGACGAACCGATTGTGGGGCACGGTCCGTTTGTGATGAACACCGAAGCTGAAATCCATCAGGCCTTCATCGACTTCCAGTCGGGGAAATTTGGCCGGATGCCGGTGTAACAAGCCAGCCGTAGTCGCTGGCGCAGGCTGCGACAAGGGCCGCAGGACCTTCGTTACGCAGTCCATCGCAGCCTTCGGCAGCGACTACGGTCATCTACGGGTTCAGACTCGCTCGAAAATAACCGCTATGCCCTGACCGCCACCGATGCACATGGTGGCCAGCGCATAGCGGCCTTTTATCCGGTGCAGTTCGTGGATGGCCTTGGTGGCGATAATCGCGCCGGTGGCACCCACTGGATGGCCCAAAGCGATACCTGAGCCATTGGGGTTGACCCGGGCCGGGTCCATTTCCAGTTCTTGCATCACCGCACAGGCCTGGGCCGCAAAGGCGATATTGGCTTCAATCACGTCCATGTCGCCGATCTTCAAGCCTGCGCGCTTGAGCGCCAGACGAGTCGCCGGGATGGGGCCCAGCCCCATCAGTTCAGGTTCTACCCCGGCGTGGGCATAGGCCACCAGGCGTGCAACAGGCGCGAGGTTGTCAGCCTTGACCGCGGCACCACTGGCCAACACCAGCGCAGCGGCGCCGTCGTTGAGCCCCGAGGCGTTACCGGCCGTCACGCTGCCGTCTTTTTTGAACGCCGGCTTCATTTGCCCAAGCTGTTCCAGGGTGGTAGCCCGCGGGTGTTCGTCAACGTCGAACAAGACGCTGCCTTTGCGGCTTTTAACCTCGACGGCAGCGATCTGGCTGTCGAAATAACCCTGGGCGATGGCGTGGGCGGCACGCTGCTGGTCTGTCAGCGCCAGGGCGTCCTGTACCTCGCGACTGATATGGTTGCGCTGCGCAATATTCTCGGCAGTGATCCCCATGTGAATACCGTGGAACGGGTCGTGGAGAATGCCCAGCATGTAATCCTGCACCTGGGCATCGCCCATACGCGCGCCCCAGCGGGCGGATGGCAGCAAGTACGGGCCGCGGCTCATGGACTCGGCCCCGGCGCCGATGGCGAAATCAGCATCGCCGAGCATCAGGGTATGGGCGGCGGAAATGATCGCCTGCAGGCCCGAGCCGCAGAGGCGATTAACGTTGTACGCGGGGGTTTGCTTGGGGATGCCGGCGTTGATTGCTGCCACTCGTGCCAGATAGGCGTCCTGGGGGGCGGTTGGAATCACGTTGCCCATCACCACGTGGCCGATGCGTTGCGGGTCGACCTGGCTAGCGATAAGGGCGGCCTTGACTGCGGTGGTGGCCAGGTCGCACAGGGCAACGTCCTTGAGTGCACCGCCAAAGGTGCCGATGGCGGTGCGCCGGGCGCCCAGGATGAAAATCTCGGAGGTTTGCATGGTAGGTCCTTATTATTTTTCTGACTCGTAACAGGCTGGATTATTTCATGGGGCCAGGGGGCACAGAGTAGTCCGTTTGCAGGGTAAATCCGCTCTTCATGGGATGTGGGCCATGAGATGCAGGAGCGAACGTGCCCGATAGCCCTTCGTGCCGGGTTGGAACAGCTCGCGAGCAAGCTCGCTCCTACAGGGGGTCGGGGTTTTCAGGTGGGGTCAGTGTTGCAGCAGTTTGCGGAACTGGGCCAGAGGCACCGGCCGGCTGTGCAGGTAGCCCTGGTACAGATGGCAACCAATACTCTGCAGAAACTGGAGCTGGGCCGCTTGTTCGACGCCTTCGGCCACCACCTTGATTTTCAGGCTGCGGGCCATGGCAACAATGGCGCGGATGATTTCCGCATCGTTGGGGGCGTTAATGGCGTCGCGCACAAACGACTGGTCGATTTTCAGGGTGTCCACAGGCAGGCGTTTGAGATGGGTCAGCGAGGAGTAGCCCGTGCCGAAGTCGTCCATCGCAAAGCTCACTCCCAACGCGATGAGCGCCTGCATTTTGGCGATGGTGTCTTCCAGATTCTGAATCACGATGCCTTCGGTGACTTCCAGCTTGAGCATCGAGCAGGGCAGGTCATGGTGCAACAGGCTGCGCTTGACCTGTTCTACGAAGTCGCTTTGGCGAAACTGCCGGGGGCTGATGTTGACGCACAGGCTGAATGCCTGGGGGTCGATCAGGCCTTCGCGCAACAATTTGCCGAACGAACGGCAGGCTTCATCGAGAATCCAGGCGCCCACTTCCAGAATCAGGCCGCTGTCTTCGAGGATCTTGATGAAATCGGCCGGGGATTGTGCCCCCAGTTGCGGGTGCTGCCAGCGCAGCAGTGCTTCAGCGCCGACGATGCGGTTTTCCCGGGCGTCGACCTGGGGCTGAAAGTGCAGGCTGAACTCGTTGCGTGCCAACGCTGTGCGCAGGGCGCTTTCCATGTTCATGCGTTCGCTGGCCGCAGCCTGCATGGAAAAATCGAATAGCTGGCTGGTATTACGCCCGCAATCCTTGGCCCGATACAGGGCAATGTCGGCCCGTTTCAGCAGGTCTGTCGCGGTGATCCCATGGTCGGGCAGCAAGGCAATGCCGATGCTGGGGGTTACTTGCAGGCGCTGGCCATCGAGAAACATGGGTTCGGCCAGCAGCTCGCGCAAGGTGTCGGCAGTACGCAGAACATTAAGCGTGACTGCTTGCAGCGAACCCTTGAGACCGGTCAGCAGTACTACAAACTCGTCACCGCCCAGGCGTGCCACGGTGTCTTCGCTGCGGACACTGGCTTCGAGCCGGGCGGTGATGATTTTCAGCACCGAGTCGCCCACCGGATGCCCGAGCGAGTCGTTGATGTGTTTGAAGTGATCCAGATCCAGAAACAACAGCGCCCCGCGCAGATCATGGTGTTCAAGCAGCTCGGTCTGATGGTTCAGGCGCTCCAGCAGCAACGAGCGGTTCGCCAGGTTGGTCAGCGGGTCGTGGTAGGCCAGGTGGCTGGCCTGGGCCTGGGCCGCTTTGAGCTGGCTGATGTCGCGGGCAGTAAGCAACAGGCAGGGGGTGTCATTAAGGGTGATCGGTTCGATGGATATCTCAAGGTTGAGCAGGGCGCCGCGTCTGGAGCGCCCGAGTATTTCCCGGTTGCGGATACGGCCCTTTTCCTTGATCTCGTCGAGTAATGCCTGACGCTGTGAGCTATGCCCCCAGATCCCCAGTTCGTAAGGGCTGCGGCCAATCACCTCGGCGCTGCTGTATCCGGTCAGCCGGCTGAAGCCGTCATTCACTTCCAGATAGTTGCCAGTGGCAAGTTCGCTGATGGTGATGGCATCGGGGCTGGAGTGGAATGCCTTGGCAAATTTGTCTTCGGAGGCGCTCAGGCGTTGTTCGCGCTCCACTTGCTCGGTGATGTCGAGCAAGGTCCCGGCCATGCGCAGGGGCAGACCTTCAGCGTCGCGATAGAGCCGGGCACGACTTTCTATATAGCGTGAAGTGTCGTTCTCGCCGGGCACCCGATAGGTCAGTTGATAACTCCCGGCGGGGCCTTCGCGCAGTGTGCGATAGGTGTCGCGCATATTGTCACGCTCGGCTTCGGGCACACCGTCGAAGAACGCTTCGAATGACTCGTTGAACGGTTCTGCCGGCAGGCCGTGCAGTTGGGCGGCACGGGCCGAGCCGTAGAGTCTGTCGCTGGGGATATGCCAGTCCCAGGTACCCAGTTGTGCCGAGTCCAGCGCCAGGTCCAGGCGCTCCTGACTGTCGATCAAGGCTTGCTCGACTTCTTTGCTTTTGCGGGTGTCCAGGAAGGTACTGACCAGATAGGCCTCGCCCTCCAGTTCGACTTTTTGTGCGCTGAGGATGCCGTCGTGCAGTTGTCCATCACGGCCCTGCAGGCAGACTTCCATACTCACCGAGGCATTTTTGCTGCGTATGTTCTTGATGAATTGTTTGCGCTGCCGGGGATCTGGCCAGATCCCCAGTTCGATGGTCGTACGCCCGATTGCCTGGTTTAACGGCCAGCCCAGCAGGCTCTCGAACCAATGGTTGGCCTCACTGATCAACCCGTCTTCGATGCGCACCAGCAGCACCATGTGGGGCGATAAATGAAAGAGTGTGGCGAAGCGCTGTTCTGAGTTGTTGAGCGCTTGCTGGCGTGTGCGCCGATGGCTTGCATTGTTGATGAGCCCCGTTTCAATGTCCCAGTACCAGGGCTGCGCTGACCCGTTGTTTTGCCTGCCGTGTTCCAGCGATATCGGGTCAACCTCAGTCAAACCGTCTAGGGGGAGGCTGGTATATCTCTGGTATGGCATTGACTGCGATCCTTGGATCTCGATCCATTGAGACGGTTTTGCTTCTGAACCGCTGGAGCGATCTCAGGGTTGCTCACTGTGACCCCTGTCGACCTGGGCATCCAGTAGTTTCATGAAGGCATGTGCGGCATTGGACAGGGTTCTTTCGGTGTGCACGATGTAGCCTAGCTGGCGCGTCAGTTGAATGCCGGGCAACTCGATCGATGCCACTTGCTCATCGAGCATGGTGCGCGGCAGGACGCTCCACGCCAGGCCGATGGAGACCATCATCTTGATGGTTTCCAGGTAGTTGGTGCTCATGGCGATATTGGGCGTCAGTCCCTGGGCTTCAAACAGGCGCTGGACAATATGGTGGGTGAAGGTATTACCGCCCGGAAACACTGCCGGATGGTGGGCAATGTCGGCCAGACTGACCTTCGAACGGCGGGTGAGGGTATGTTCGGGGGCGACTACGAAGTCCAGCGGATCATCCCACACCGGCACGGCGCGAATCAGCGAATGGGGCTCCGGGGCCAGGGTGATGACCGCCAGTTCGGCGCGGCCGTGGAGAATTTCTTCGTAGGCCACTTCTGAATCCAGGAACTGAATATCCAGCGCGACCTTCGGGTAGGTGCGGGTGAACTCGCGCAGCAGGGGCGGCAGGCGGTGCAGGCCAATATGATGGCTGGTGGCCAGAGTCAGGCGGCCACTGACCTCCCCGTTGAGGTTGTTCAGCGCCCGGCGGGTGTCGTCCAGGACGTTGAGGATCTGGTAGGCCCGCGGCAGCAAGGCCCGCCCGGCCTCGGTCAGGCTGACTTCGCGGCCTAGCCGGTCGAACAGCCTGAGCTTGAGTTGCTGCTCGATACTGGCGATGCGTTTGCTGATCGCCGGCTGGGTCAGGAACAGGCGTTCGGCAGCCCCGGAGAAGCTCCCGGTTTCAGCAATAGCGATAAAAGCATTGAGATTTGCGAGATCCATCTATTCGAATTCCTGTTGGTTATCCAAAGCATGAAAATTATGAATTTGAGTTATTAACTGTAACGCCATAGGATCGACCTCACAAGCCAAGTGGTTATTGGCACAGAAAAGTAGCTGATGAGGAAACCGTCTGATGGCCGGCAAAACGCTCTACGACAAGCTCTGGGATTCGCATTTGGTCAAGCAGCGCGACGATGGCTCGGCGCTGATCTACATCGATCGTCACATCATTCATGAAGTGACGTCGCCGCAGGCCTTTGAAGGTCTGCGTCTGGCCGGGCGCAAGCCTTGGCGCATCGATGCCAACATCGCGACCCCGGACCATAACGTACCGACTACGCCGGAACGCAAGGGCGGGATTGAGGCCATTACCGACCAGGTTTCCCGTTTGCAGGTGCAAACCCTCGACGACAATTGCGACGAGTACGGCATCACTGAATTCAAAATGAACGACATCCGCCAGGGCATCGTTCACGTGATCGGCCCCGAGCAGGGCGCGACCTTGCCGGGCATGACCGTGGTTTGCGGTGATTCGCACACCTCGACCCATGGTGCATTTGGTGCATTGGCCCACGGTATCGGCACTTCCGAGGTGGAGCACGTGCTCGCCACCCAGTGTCTGGTGGCCAAGAAAATGAAAAACATGCTGGTCTCGGTTGAAGGTCAATTGCCGTTCGGCGTGACCGCCAAGGACATCGTGCTGGCAGTGATCGGGAAAATCGGTACCGCAGGCGGCAATGGTCATGCCATTGAGTTTGCCGGCAGTGCGATTCGCGATTTGTCGGTTGAAGGGCGCATGACCATTTGCAACATGTCCATCGAAGCCGGTGCCCGCGTGGGTCTGGTTGCAGCGGACGAAAAGACCGTGGCCTATGTCAAGGGTCGCCCGTTTGCACCGAAGGGCGCCGAGTGGGATCTGGCCGTGGAAGCCTGGAAGGATCTGGTTTCCGATGCCGACGCGCATTTCGACAGCGTGATCAAGTTCGATGCGGCGCAGATCAAGCCGCAAGTCAGCTGGGGTACCTCCCCTGAAATGGTTCTGGCGGTGGATCAGAACGTTCCCGATCCGGCGCAGGAAGCTGACCTGGTCAAGCGTGGTTCGATCGAGCGTGCCTTGAAGTACATGGGCCTGAACGCCAATCAGGCGATCACCGATATCCAGCTGGATCGCGTGTTCATTGGTTCGTGCACCAACTCGCGGATCGAAGACTTGCGCGCTGCGGCAGTGGTCGCCAAGGGCCGCAAAGTGGCCTCCACCATCAAGCAGGCGATCGTGGTGCCGGGCTCGGGTCTGGTTAAAGCCCAGGCCGAGTCCGAAGGGCTGGACAAGATTTTCCTGGAGGCCGGTTTTGAATGGCGCGAACCGGGCTGTTCGATGTGCCTGGCCATGAACCCGGACCGCCTGGAGTCGGGCGAGCACTGCGCTTCGACCTCCAACCGTAACTTTGAAGGCCGTCAGGGCGCCGGTGGTCGTACTCACCTGGTGAGCCCGGCGATGGCCGCCGCCGCCGCTGTAAACGGTCGTTTCATCGACGTCCGCGAATTGGTTTAAGGAGCAGCGCATGAAAGCTTTTACTCAGCACACCGGGCTTGTCGCTCCCTTGGATCGGGCCAACGTGGATACCGACCAGATCATTCCCAAGCAGTTTCTGAAATCCATCAAGCGCACCGGCTTTGGTCCGAACCTGTTTGACGAGTGGCGCTACCTGGATGTCGGGCAACCGTACCAGGACAACTCCCGGCGCCCGTTGAACAAGGACTTTGTGCTCAACGCCGAGCGTTATCAGGGTGCCAGCGTGTTGCTGGCCCGTGAGAACTTCGGCTGCGGCTCCAGCCGTGAGCACGCGCCCTGGGCGCTGGAAGAATACGGCTTTCGCAGCATCATCGCGCCGAGCTATGCCGATATCTTCTTCAATAACAGCTTCAAAAATGGCCTGTTGCCGATCATTTTGAGCGACGCCGAGGTCGATGAACTGTTTGCCCAGGTCGAGGCCGAGCCGGGTTATCAGCTCAGTATCGACCTTGAGGCGCAAACCGTGACGCGTCCGGATGGCAAGGTGCTGAAATTCGAGATCGATGCCTTCCGCAAGCATTGCCTGCTTAACGGCCTGGACGATATCGGCCTGACCTTGCAGGACGATGTGGCCATCGCCGCCTTTGAAAGCAAGCACCGTGCGAGCCAGCCCTGGTTGTTTCGCGACGCTTGAATCAGCTCGCTCCTACAGGAATCGCGTAATGCCGGCCCTGATCGCTGCTGCAGCGATCAGGGCAGCCCATCAAACAAGGGACTTCAACATGAGCAGCAGCGCCCGTCACAGTCAGGTTGTACAAAAGCAGTTCGGTGAACAGGCCTCGGCCTATCTGAGCAGTGCCGTGCATGCGCAAGGCACCGAGTTCGGCCTGCTACAGGCCGAGCTGTCCGGCAAGCAGGATGCCCGGGTACTGGATCTGGGCTGCGGTGCCGGTCATGTCAGCTTTCATGTGGCGGCGCTGGTTAACGAGGTGGTGGCCTACGACCTGTCGCAGCAAATGCTCGATGTCGTCAGCGCCGCCGCCCAGGATCGCGGGCTGGACAATATCAGCACCCAGCGCGGTGCGGCGGAGCGTCTGCCGTTTGCCGATGGCGAGTTTGATTACGTGCTCAGCCGTTATTCCGCTCACCACTGGAGCGACCTGGGCCAGGCTTTGCGCGAAGTGCGGCGGGTGCTCAAACCCGGTGGCGTGGCGGCTTTTATCGACGTGATGTCGCCCGGTAGCCCGCTGTTCGATACTTATCTGCAAAGTGTCGAGGTGCTGCGCGATACCAGTCATGTGCGTGATTATTCTGCAGGCGAGTGGCTACGCCAGGTCAGTGAGGCCGGTTTGCATACCCGCAGCACACAGCGTCAGCGTTTGCGTTTAGAGTTCGGCTCCTGGATTGAGCGCATGCGTACACCGGTGAGCATGAGCGTGGCCATTCGCGAGTTGCAGCAATCCATGGGCACTGAAGTGCGCGATTATTTTGAAATCGAACCTGATGGTTCGTTTAGTACCGACGTATTGGTTCTTTGGTGTGAAAAATAAAAGCACCAGACAATAAAAATTATGGATACCCCTCAGGGGGGATCAACTGACAGGTAGCGAGAGACCCATGAGCAAGCAGATTCTGATTCTTCCAGGTGACGGTATTGGTCCGGAAATCATGGCCCAGGCAGTAAAAGTACTGGAGTTGGCCAATGACAAGTTCCAGCTCGACTTCGAACTGACCCATGACGTGCTCGGCGGCGCAGCCATCGACAAGCACGGCGTACCCCTGGCGGATGAGACCCTGGAGCGCGCCCGTGCCGCCGACGCGGTGTTGCTGGGTGCCGTGGGTGGCCCTAAATGGGACAAGATCGAGCGTGATATCCGTCCTGAGCGCGGCCTGCTGAAAATCCGTGCGCAACTGGGTCTGTTCGGCAACCTGCGTCCGGCCATTCTTTACCCGCAACTGGCAGATGCCTCGAGCCTCAAGCCGGAAATCGTTGCCGGGCTGGATATTCTGATCGTTCGTGAATTGACCGGCGGCATTTACTTCGGCGCCCCCCGTGGCACCCGTGAGCTGGAAAACGGCGAGCGTCAGGCTTATGACACGCTGCCCTACAGCGAAAGCGAAATTCGCCGTATCGCCCGGGTCGGCTTCGACATGGCTCGTGTGCGCGGTAAAAAGCTGTGCTCGGTGGACAAGGCCAACGTGCTGGCTTCCAGCCAGTTGTGGCGCGAAGTGGTCGAGGAAGTGGCCAAGGACTACCCGGACGTCGAGCTGAGCCACATGTACGTCGACAACGCCGCGATGCAGCTGGTGCGTGCGCCCAAGCAGTTCGATGTGATCGTAACCGACAACCTGTTCGGCGATATCCTGTCGGACGAAGCGTCGATGCTGACCGGTTCCATCGGCATGCTGCCGTCGGCCTCCCTGGATGCCAACAACAAGGGCATGTACGAGCCATGCCACGGTTCGGCGCCGGACATCGCGGGGCAGGGCATTGCCAACCCGCTGGCAACCATTTTGTCGGTCTCGATGATGCTGCGTTACAGCTTCAATCAGACCGCCGCTGCCGATGCCATTGAACAGGCCGTGAGCCTGGTTCTGGACCAGGGCTTGCGTACCGGCGACATCTGGTCGGCGGGTTGCACCAGGGTCGGAACGCAGGAAATGGGCGATGCAGTAGTCGCGGCGCTACAGAATCTGTAATCTCTCTGGCCCGTTACTTCCTGTTGGTGGAAGTAACGACCCCACTTTTTGTTAAAGGTGTCGTTGTGATGAAGCGTGTAGGTCTGGTCGGTTGGCGCGGTATGGTTGGTTCTGTGCTCATGCAGCGGATGCTGGAAGAGCAGGATTTCGATCTTATTGAGCCGGTGTTTTTTACTACTTCCAATGTCGGTGGACAGGGTCCGTCTGTGGGCAAGGATATCGCCCCGCTCAAGGATGCTTACAACATTGAAGAGTTGAAAACCCTCGATGTAATCCTGACCTGCCAGGGCGGCGACTACACCACTGAGGTGTTCCCCAAGCTGCGTGAGGCAGGCTGGCAAGGTTACTGGATCGATGCAGCGTCGAGCCTGCGGATGCAGGATGACGCAGTGATCGTTCTGGACCCGGTCAACCGCCGGGTGATTGACCAGCAGCTGGATGCGGGCACCAAGAACTACATCGGCGGCAACTGCACTGTCAGCCTGATGCTGATGGGCCTGGGCGGCCTGTTCGAGGCCGGTCTGGTGGAGTGGATGAGCGCCATGACCTATCAGGCGGCATCCGGTGCCGGCGCGCAGAACATGCGCGAGCTGATCAAGCAAATGGGTTCGACCCACGCTGCTGTGGCCGATCAACTGGCCGATCCGGCCAGCGCCATCCTCGATATCGACCGTCGTGTCGCTGAAGCGATGCGCAGCGACGCGTACCCGACCGAGAACTTCGGCGTGCCATTGGCCGGTAGCTTGATCCCGTGGATCGACAAAGAGCTGCCAAACGGTCAAAGCCGCGAAGAGTGGAAGGCCCAGGCCGAAACCAACAAGATCCTGGGTCGCTTCAAGAACCCGGTTCCGGTGGATGGTATCTGCGTGCGTATCGGTGCAATGCGCTGTCACAGCCAGGCTTTGACCATCAAGCTGAACAAGGATGTGCCAATTGCCGACATCGAAGGTCTGATCAGCCAGCACAACCCTTGGGTCAAGCTGGTGCCCAATCATCGTGAAGACAGCATCCAGGAACTGAGCCCTACCCGGGTAACCGGTACCCTGAATGTGCCGGTTGGCCGTCTGCGCAAGCTGAACATGGGTTCGCAGTTCCTCGGTGCGTTCACCGTGGGCGACCAGTTGTTGTGGGGTGCGGCCGAGCCGTTGCGCCGCATGCTGCGGATTCTGCTGGAGCGTTAATCCGCCCTGGTTGCAGCCAGGCCCGCCTCTCGCAAGAGAGGCGGGCTTTTTAATGAGTGGCGCTTTTTACTGCCGCGCTGGCGGGCACTGTCCGTTGCCTGCAAAGGTTGCGCCCGGTACAGTGCCGCTCCCCACGTTTCGCCTGAGGTAGATGCATGAACCAGTCCTTTGATATCGCCGTCGTCGGCGCCACCGGCACTGTCGGCGAAACCATTGTGCAAATTCTCGAAGAGCGCAATTTTCCGGTCGCTGATTTGCATTTGCTGGCCAGCAGCGAGTCAGCCGGGCATTCGGTGCCTTTTCGGGGCAAAAACGTCCGAGTGCGTGAAGTCGATGAGTTTGACTTCAGCAAAGTGCAGCTGGTGTTTTTCGCTGCCGGCCCCGCCGTGACCCTGAGCTTTGCCGCCAAGGCCCGCGCTGGCGGGTGCGCGATTATTGATTTGTCGGGCGCATTGCCCGCGGCCCAGGCCCCGCAAGTGGTGCCCGAGGCCAATGCCCAAGTATTGGCCGGGTTGCCAAAGCCGCTGCAAATCAGCAGCCCGAGCCCGTCGGCAACCGCTCTTGCCGTAGTGTTGGCGCCCCTGCGCGGCTTGCTGGATATTCAGCGGGTCAACGTGACGGCATGTCTGGCAGTTTCTGCCCAAGGCCGTGAAGCGGTTTCCGAGCTGGCGCGTCAGACCACCGCACTACTGAATCTGCATCCGCTGGAGACCAGTTTTTTTGATCGCCAGATGGCGTTTAACCTCTTGGCGCAAGTGGGCAAGCCTGATGCACAAGGCCATGTACCACTGGAAAAACGCCTGGTAACGGAATTGCGTGAAGTGTTGGCTATGCCCGCGCTGAAAGTTTCGGTGACCTGCATTCAAGCTCCGGTATTTTTTGGCGATAGCTTCAGTGTTGCCGTGCAACTTGCCGGGCCGGTGGATCTGGATGCGGTGAATGCGGCGCTTGAAGCCGCTGAAGGTATCGAGCTGGTAGAGGCGGGCGACTATCCTACGGCGGTGGGCGATGCGGTAGGACAAGACGTGGTTTATGTCGGCCGGGTGCGCCATGCTGTAGACGACACTTCTGAACTTAATTTCTGGATGACGTCAGATAACGTAAGAAAAGGCGCCGCTTTGAATGCCGTGCAACTGGCTGAGTTGTTGATTAAAGATATTCTGTAAAAGATACTTGGCGTCAATTTCCAGCAGGGTTCCAGAAGCTATACAGGCCTCGGGGGACGAGGCCTGTACCAATAAGGAAGAGGCTATGCTTCAGGTTCGCAAATTAGTGTTAGCAATCGCCGCCGCTTCGGCGCTGTCATCCGGTATGGCGCAGGCGCTCGGGCTCGGAGAGCTGACCCTGAAGTCGACTCAGAACCAGCCTCTGCTGGCTGAAATCGAGTTGTTGGACGTCAAGGATCTGACCGCTGCTGAAGTGGTGCCGAGCCTGGCACCGCCTGACGAATTCACCAAGGCCGGGGTGCCGCGTCCGGCATTCCTGGATGATCTGCGTTTTACGCCGGTAATCAATGCCAACGGCAAAAGCGTGCTGCGCGTCACTTCCAGCCAGCCTTTGTCCGAGCCCTTCGTAAAGTTTCTGGTGCAGGTGATGTGGCCAAGCGGCCGCTTGCTGCGGGACTACAGCGTATTGCTGGACCCGGCCAAGTTCTCTCCTCAAACCGCTGCGGCTGCCTCTGGCGCGCCTGCAAATGCAGGTCAATACACCACCACGTCCCGTGACACCCTGTGGGAAATCGCGGCCAAGGCGCGCAATGGCGGCTCGGTCCAGCAGACCATGCTGGCGATTCAGGCGCTCAACCCTGATGCCTTTATCAACGGCAACATCAATCGGCTCAAGACCGGTCAGGTATTGCGCATGCCGGATGCCGCGCAAAGTGTCCAGCTGTCCCAAGGCAAGGCCATCAATGAAGTCGCTTCCCAGAATGCCGACTGGCGTAATGGGCGTCGTACCACGCCATTGGCCCAGCAGCTGGATGCGACCGGTCGGCAGCCGGTTGCGGCTACCAGTCCTGCCAAGGCTGGCGGTAGTGACAGCCTGAGCCTGGTTGCGGCGAGCGCTGCCGATGGCAAGGGTGCAGTTGGCGATGCCAAAAATATCAGCGACAAGCTGGCGACGACTCAGGAAGGTCTGGATTCGGCCCGGCGTGAAAATGCCGAGCTGCAAAGCCGGATGCAGGATTTGCAAAGCCAGCTGGACAAGCTGCAACGCTTGATCGAGTTGAAAAACAATCAATTGGCCAAGCTGCAGGCTGACAGTTCGGCGCCAGTCGATCCGGCAGCGGCGATAGCGGTCCCGCTGCCGGGGCTGGCTGTGGACGCTCCGGAAGCTGACATCGCGCCGGCAGATGAAGGTGCGCCGGCGACGGCGGTGCCGCCAGCTCCGGCGCAGGACGATAGTGCCACTCCGCGTGCAGAGCGCAGCATCCAGGACTTGTTGCACAGCCCTTGGCTGCTGGGTCTGGTCGGTGGCGCGGCGGTCTTGTTGTTGCTGCTTGCGCTGCTGCTGGTGCGTCGCCGTAAAGCCCTGCAGGCGGCGCAAAGGCATGCGCGGATGGCCCGTGAGCTTGAGGAAGAGGCCGAGTTCCCATCTGATCTGGACATGCCGCAAAGTAGCTTCGAAGGGCTTGAAGTTCCACCGCCGAGCGTCAAACTCGAGGCGGCGCCAGCTGCGGCACCAGCTGCGGCAGCACTGGTGGTACCTCCGGTTGCGCCAGTGGTGGTTGCCCAGACGCTGGTCAGCCCGCAGGCCGATGCATTGGTCCAGGCTGAACAGTTGATTGAGCAGCGTCAGCTCAAAGAGGCCGAGCAACTGCTGGCAGGTGCAATCGAGCAAGAGCCGCAACGCAGTGATCTGCGACTCAAGTTGATGCAGGTCTATGGTGAACTGGGCGAGCGTGATGCCTTTATTGCCCAGGAGCGGCAGCTGATTGCCAACGGCAAGAATCATTCTGAGGTTGAACAGCTCAAGCATCGCTATCCGGCCATGGCACTGGCAGCCGGTATCGCCACGGCTGCGGTTGCTGCGCAATTACAGGCGCAGTTTGTCACAGAGATGATGCGCGATGATCGCGAAGTGGAGCCTGAGCCACAGGCCAGGCCGGCCGTTGACGAGTTCGATCAGGACTTTGATCTGAGTCTGGATGACCTTGAAGCGGCGTCGCCTGCCGAGTTGCCGCCCGAGACGAAATCCGGTGACGAGCAGAGCTTTGAAGATGTGCTCAAGCAGCAGGCTGAGACGTCGGGTAGCGACATGTCCGACTTCGATCTGGACCTGCCGCCTGATTTCGATTTGTCCCTGGCTGACGAACCGGTTGCGCCGGCCGCTGAGCCGGACAGCTTTGCGCTTGAGCTGGACAAGGTCAATGCGGAGTTGCAGCGCTTGTCCGAAAGCCTTGAGCAGCCATCGATAGTCCCGTCCTTTGCCGAGGAACCCGAGTTTGACTTCTTGTCGGGCGCCGATGAAACGGCGACCAAGCTTGATCTGGCCCAGGCGTATATCGATATGGGTGATGACGAGGGCGCGCGGGATATCCTGACCGAAGTTGTCGAGGAGGGTAACCCGGAGCAGCAGGCTGAAGCCCTGGAGCTGTTGTCGCGCTTGCCTTGATCTGCTGTCACCTGTGGGGGCCGGCTTGTCGGCCCTTGATCTGTTAACCCGATGCTGATTTATCCCCGCCATGATTTGTTTCGTGGCGTCTTTGCGGGTGCGCCTTATAATGGCCGACTTTGCGTTTACGAGCAGGCTGTAGCACCTTGGCAAATATAGATAACCCGGCAGCCGAAATGGCCGCCGAAGGCTTTTCCCGAATCGCGCTGGGCGTTGAATACAAAGGCTCGCGCTATAGCGGCTGGCAACGTCAGGCCAGTGGTGTGCTGACGGTCCAGGAAACCCTGGAAAATGCCTTGTCGAAAGTCGCCGCATCTCCGGTTTCATTGCTTTGTGCGGGCCGCACTGATGCGGGTGTACACGCCTGCGGGCAAGTGGTGCACTTTGACACCATGGCCGAGCGCTCCCTGAAAGCCTGGGTCATGGGCGCCAACATCAACTTGCCCCATGACATCAGTGTCAGTTGGGCCAAGGTCATGCCGGCGCATTTTCATGCACGCTTCAAAGCCATCGCCCGGCGTTACCGCTACGTGATCTACAACGATCAGATTCGCCCTGCGCACCTGAATCAGGAAATTACCTGGAACCATCGCCCGCTGGATGTCGAGCGGATGGCCGAGGCCGCGCGCTACCTGTTGGGCGTGCACGACTTCAGCGCTTTTCGTGCGGGTCAGTGCCAGGCCAAATCGCCGGTCAAGGAAATGCATCACCTGCGCGTGACACGTCATGGACAGATGATTGTGCTGGATATTCGTGCCAGTGCTTTTTTGCATCACATGGTGCGCAACATCGCCGGGGTGCTAATGACCATCGGCACTGGCGAGCGGCCAGTGGAATGGATGAAGGAAGTGCTGGAGAGCCGGGTCCGTCGTTCCGGTGGCGTGACAGCGCATCCCTATGGCCTGTATCTGGTGCAAGTTGAATATCACGATGAGTTCCAATTGCCGCAACGTTACATTGGTCCACATTTCTTGACCGGTTTTACCGAACTGGACGGCTGACGCCCGGATGAGCATTTGTTACCATCCGGGGCTTTCGCGTTTCTTGAGGTGTATTCGACATGTCAGCCGTTCGCAGCAAGATCTGCGGTATTACCTGCATAGATGATGCACTGGCAGCTGTTAGTGCCGGGGCTGACGCCATCGGCTTTGTGTTCTACGCAAAAAGTCCGCGGTCAGTAACGGCGCAGCAGGCGCGCGCGATCATTGCCGCCTTGCCGCCTTTTGTGACCACGGTCGGGTTGTTCGTCAATGCCACGGCCTGTGAGCTGAACGAAACACTTGATGCCGTACCGCTGGACTTGCTGCAGTTTCACGGCGATGAAACCCCTGAGCAGTGCGAGGGCTACCACCGTCCCTATATCAAGGCGTTGCGGGTAAAGGCGGGTGATGACATCGCTGGCGCCTGCAAGGCGTATGCCGGTGCCAGCGGTATTTTGCTGGATGCCTACGTTGAAGGGGTGCCCGGGGGAACCGGCCAGGCCTTTGACTGGTCATTGATACCGCAGGATTTGAGCAAACCGATTATTCTCGCAGGCGGCTTGTCTGCCGAGAACGTGGCTCGGGCCATTACTCAGGTGCGGCCGTATGCCGTTGATGTGAGTGGCGGGGTGGAAAAGAGCAAGGGCATCAAGGATCACGACAGGATTCGGGCCTTCATGCAGGCAGTACGGGCAACAAACTGATGCCCGATGTGACGGTTGGCAGTCTGCCACCGTCCATCATTACCGCTGTATAAAGCAGGCGGGCCCGGTGGTTCGACGGGCAGAAATTAAACTGGCGGCCGCTCTGGGGCGTGTTGTCGGGAAGGCTGAGGGTCCGGGGGTTACGCTGGTTTGCCATGTGCTGACCGCTTCTCCCCGGTAATCATCGCCGCATACCTAATGAATTTAGCTCAAGGGCATACACGGGGCCTGAACCCAAGCGTTCTGGCCACCGGTACTGGAGAAAGAAAGCATGAGCAACTGGTTGGTAGACAAGCTGATTCCTTCGATCATGCGTTCCGAGGTCAAAAAGAGCTCGGTACCTGAAGGCCTGTGGCACAAATGCCCGTCTTGCGACGCTGTGCTTTATCGTCCGGAGCTGGAAAAGACCCTGGACGTTTGCCCCAAATGTAATCACCACATGCGCATCGGCGCACGTGCCCGCATCAATATCTTCCTGGATGTCGATGGTCGTAACGAACTGGGCGCCGATCTGGAGCCTGTAGACCGTCTGAAATTCCGTGACAGCAAGAAGTACAAGGACCGTCTGGTCGGTGCGCAAAAGCAGACCGGCGAAAAAGATGCCCTGATCTCCGTGAGTGGCACCTTGCTGGGCATGCCGGTGGTAGTGTCTGCGTTTGAGTTCTCCTTCATGGGCGGCTCGATGGGCGCCATCGTTGGCGAGCGTTTTGTACGTGCCGCCAACTATGCGCTGGAAAACCGCTGCCCGATGGTCTGCTTCGCAGCCTCCGGTGGTGCGCGGATGCAGGAAGCCCTGATCTCCCTGATGCAAATGGCCAAGACCTCTGCGGTACTGGCGCGTCTGCGCGAAGAAGGCATTCCGTTTATCTCGGTCTTGACCGATCCGGTCTATGGCGGCGTTTCGGCCAGCCTGGCGATGCTCGGCGATGTAATCGTGGCTGAGCCTAAAGCCCTTATCGGCTTTGCCGGCCCGCGTGTAATCGAGCAGACCGTTCGTGAAAAACTGCCAGAAGGCTTCCAGCGCAGCGAGTTCCTGCTGGAGCACGGTGCAATCGACTTGATCATTGCCCGCCAGGAACTGCGCCCGCGTCTGGGTAACCTGCTGGCACAAATGATGGGCCTGCCTACGCCTGTGTTCGTGGCGCCGCCTGTTGAAGCAATCGTTGTTCCGCCGGTACCTGCAAACATATGACTGAGCGCACCCTTGGCGAGTGGCTCGCCTATCTTGAACAGCTGCATCCATCTGCCATCGACATGGGCCTGGATCGCGCGCGCGAGGTAACGAACCGCATGGGCCTGCAAAAGCCCGCGCCTCGGGTGGTGACGGTTACTGGCACCAACGGCAAGGGTTCGACCTGTGCGTTTGTAGCGTCCTTGCTGCGGGCGCAAGGTCTGAAAGTGGGGGTTTATAACTCTCCTCATCTGCTGCGCTACAACGAGCGTGTGCAGATCGACGGCGCCGAGGTCTCGGACGAGCAGCTTTGCGAGGCCTTCAGCGCTTTGGAAGCTGGCCGGGGCCAGACTTCACTGACCTATTTCGAGATGGGCACGCTGGCGGCTTTCTGGCTGTTCGAGCGTGCGCAACTTGACGCCGTGGTGCTGGAAGTCGGTCTGGGCGGGCGACTGGATGCGGTCAATCTGGTAGATGCCGACCTGGCACTGGTCACCAGTATCGGTGTGGATCACGTGGAATACCTTGGTAATACCCGTGAATCCGTGGCTTACGAAAAAGCCGGCATTTTTCGCCCGGGCAAGCCTGCTCTTTGTGGCGACTTGAACCCGCCTCAACCCTTGCTCGACAAGGCTGCAGAGTTGGGTTGCCCGCTGTTTGTACGTGGTCGTGACTTTGACCTGGCCACTGCTGACAGCGTCTGGCACTGGCAGGGCCGGGATGCGGCAGGGCAGGTGGTGGAGTTACGCGACTTGCCGCTGCTGGATTTGCCGATGGAAAACGCGGCGCTGGCGTTGCAGGCTTATGCATTGACAGGTCTGCCGTGGCAGCCTGAACGAATTATTGAAGCGTTACAGGGTACGCAAGTGACCGGTCGGCTGGATCGTCGGCAGTTCAACTGGCACGGAAAAACCTTGAATATGCTGCTTGATGTGGGCCATAACCCCCATGCAGCGGAGTATCTGGTCAAGCGTCTGCAGCAGCGTCCGATAGCGGGCAGGCGTCTGGCGGTATTCGGCCTGCTGGCCGACAAGGACCTGGATGGCGTAGTGTCACAGCTCGCGCCAGTGGTCGCACATTGGGCGGTAGCACCGCTGAATACCGGGCGGACCCGGCCGGCGGCTGAGCTTCAGGGCTCGCTGCAGGATCTGGGGGCTCGGGTCTCGGTTTTCGCCAGTGTCGAGGCGGCACTTGAGGCACAGTGCGAGCAGGCCACCGGGCAAGACGAAATCCTGTTGTTCGGATCATTTTATTGCGTCGCTGAAGCGCTCGAGTGGTTGCAGCGGCGTGCCACGGAGGAGGCTGCAAATGGCTTTGCTGGATAAGGTATACAAGCAGCGGATGGTGGGCGCCCTGGTACTGGTGGCGCTGGCCGTGATCTTCTTGCCGATGCTGTTCTCGCGCGAGGATGAGCAGCGCCAGATTCAGGTCGATGCGCCGACTGCGCCCCAGATGCCGGTCATGCCCGAGGTCAAGGTAGAGCCGGTTGCGGTGCCCGAGCCGCAGGTAATCGCTGAAGAGCCTGCACCGCCTGAGCAGGAAGTCGTCACGCAGCAGGCACCGGCAGCTGCGGTGGCAAAACCTGTGGTTGCGGCGCCAAAACCACCGGCTGTCACGCCGGCTCAAACGGTTGCGCAGGCACCTGCCAAGCTCGATACCACGCAAAAACGTCTCGATCCTAACGGCTTGCCCATTAGCTGGTCGGTGCAACTGGTCAGTCTGTCCAATCGTGCAAGCGCTGATAACCTGCAGAAAACCCTTAGAAATCAAGGTTATAACGCTTATGTCAGATCTTCGGGCGGGATGAATCGGGTTTTTGTCGGTCCATTGCTTGAGCGTGCAGAGGCCGATCGCCTGCGCGATCTGCTCGGCAAGCAGCAAAATCTCAAGGGTTTTGTGGTGCGCTTTCAGCCTGAGCGTGGCTGAGTCGGTAAAAAGGTGTCACCTGATTGCCAAAGCACTGATAAATCGCCTTACCTGAGCGGCGGCGCTCTGCTAAAATGCGCCGCCTTATCTGTCCGTAGGCTGAACTGTGCCATTTACCTGGGTTGACTGGGCGATCGTTGCAATTATCGCCATCTCCGCTTTGATCAGCTTGAAGCGCGGCTTCGTTAAAGAGGCCCTGTCGCTGTGCACCTGGATCATTGCCGGGGTCGTCGCCTGGATGTTCGGCGGTTCACTGTCTCAATACCTCACCGGTTATATCGAAACACCTTCCGCCCGCGTTATCGTTGGGTGCACCATCATGTTTGTCGCCACCTTGCTGGTAGGCGCAATGATCAATTTTCTTATCGGCGAACTGATTCGCGTCACCGGACTGTCCGGGACCGATCGTTTTCTTGGCATGGCCTTCGGCGCTGCGCGTGGCGCGTTGCTGGTGGTTGTGGCGGTCGGGCTGTTAAGCCTGGGGCCGGTACAGCAAGACTCATGGTGGCAGGGGTCAAGGCTCGTGCCACAATTTCTATTGGTTGCCGATTGGTCGAAAAATCTCATTTTGGGGTGGAGTAGCCAGTGGTTGGCCAGCGGTATCAGCGTTCCTGCTGATATTCCGTTCAAGGAGCATCTCTTGCCGGCCAATCTGGCCAGGTAAGCGGTGTTCAGTTCAGATCCATTAAGTAGGGGTTGCGTCGCATGTGTGGCATCGTCGGTATCGTCGGTAAGTCGAACGTCAATCAGGCGCTGTATGACGCGCTAACCGTCCTCCAGCACCGCGGCCAGGATGCTGCCGGTATTGTGACCAGTCATGAAGGCCGGTTATTCCTGCGCAAGGACAACGGGCTGGTTCGCGATGTATTTCATCAGCGACACATGCAGCGTCTGGTCGGGCACATGGGCATTGGCCATGTGCGCTATCCAACTGCAGGCAGCTCGACTTCAGCTGAAGCCCAGCCGTTTTATGTCAACTCGCCATACGGCATTACCCTGGCGCATAACGGCAACCTGACCAACGTTGAACAACTGGCCAAGGAGATTTACGAATCTGACCTGCGCCACGTCAACACCAATTCCGATTCGGAAGTGCTGCTTAACGTATTTGCCCATGAGCTGGCTCAGCGTGGCAAATTGCAGCCAACCGAAGAAGACGTGTTTGCAGCGGTCACAGACGTACACAACCGCTGCCGCGGTGGTTACGCCGTGGTTGCGATGATTACCGGCTACGGTATCGTCGGTTTCCGTGATCCGAATGCCATTCGTCCTATCGTCTTCGGTCAGCGTCATACCGACGAAGGCGTCGAGTACATGATCGCTTCCGAAAGCGTGTCCCTGGACGTGCTGGGCTTCACCCTGATCCGTGACCTGGCGCCGGGCGAAGCGGTTTACATCACCAATGACGGCCAGCTGCACACCCGTCAGTGTGCTGTTAACCCGCAACTGACCCCGTGCATCTTCGAGCACGTGTACCTGGCGCGTCCCGATTCGATCATCGATGGCATTTCGGTATACAAGGCCCGTCTGCGTATGGGCGAGAAGCTCGCCGAGAAGATTCTGCGCGAGCGCCCGGATCACGATATCGATGTGGTCATCCCGATTCCGGACACCAGCCGTTGCGCTGCGCTGGAACTGGCTAACCACCTGGGCGTCAAGTTCCGCGAAGGTTTCGTCAAGAACCGTTACATCGGCCGTACCTTCATCATGCCGGGCCAGGCTGCGCGTAAAAAGTCCGTGCGCCAGAAGCTCAACGCCATCGAGCTTGAGTTCCGCGGCAAGAACGTGATGCTGGTGGATGACTCGATCGTGCGCGGTACCACCTGCAAGCAGATCATTCAGATGGCCCGCGAAGCCGGCGCGAAAAATGTTTACTTCTGCTCGGCAGCTCCGGCTGTGCGCTACCCGAACGTGTATGGCATCGACATGCCAAGCGCTCACGAACTGATCGCGCACAATCGCAGCACCCAGGAAGTGGCCGAGCTGATCGGTGCCGACTGGCTGATCTATCAGGACCTGCCTGACCTGATCGAAGCGGTGGGTGGTGGCAAAATCAAGATCGACAAGTTTGATTGCGCAGTGTTCGACGGCAAGTACGTCACTGGCGATATCGATGACAACTATCTGGAGAGAATCGAGCGTGCGCGCAACGATGCTTCCAAGGTGGTTGCTCAAGGTGTCGGTGCAACGATAGGCTTGTACAACAACTAAGTGTTCACTAAACCGGCCCTGATGGGCCGGTTTGCGTTTCTCCAATACAAAGCAAATACACAGCAAGGAGTGGGCAGCATGAGTCAGGATTGGGGTGCGGGACGGCTGGATAGCGACCTCGAGGGCGTAGCGTTCGATACCTTGGCTGTGCGTGCTGGCCAGCACCGTACGCCGGAAGGCGAGCACGGTGATGCGATGTTCCTGACTTCCAGCTACGTGTTCCGCACCGCCGCAGATGCAGCAGCCAGGTTCTCGGGCGAGGTGGCGGGCAACGTCTATTCGCGTTACACCAACCCCACGGTGCGAGCATTCGAAGAGCGCATGGCGGCCCTCGAAGGGGCGGAGCAGGCCGTGGCGACAGCGACCGGCATGGCGGCAATTTTGTCAGTGGTCATGAGTCTGTGCAGTGCCGGTGATCATATTCTGGTCTCGCGCAGCGTGTTCGGCTCAACCATCAGCCTGTTCGAGAAATACTTCAAACGCTTCGGCGTGCAGGTCGACTATGTACCGCTGGCTGAACTGGCTGGCTGGGACGCGGCGATCAAGCCCAATACCCGATTGCTGTTTGTTGAGTCGCCTTCCAATCCGCTGGCCGAGCTGGTGGATATTGCGGCTCTGGCAGAGATTGCCCACGCCAAGGGCGCGATGCTGGTGGTCGACAACTGCTTCTGCACGCCTGCCTTGCAGCAGCCGCTCAAGCTGGGTGCCGACATTGTTGTGCATTCGGCCACCAAATTCATCGACGGCCAGGGTCGTTGCATGGGCGGGGTGGTTGCCGGTCGCAGTGAGCAGATGAAAGAAGTCGTAGGCTTCCTGCGTACTGCAGGGCCGACCCTGAGCCCGTTCAACGCCTGGATTTTCCTCAAGGGGCTGGAAACCTTGAATCTGCGCATGCGTGCCCACTGTGCCAGTGCCCAGGCCCTGGCTGAGTGGCTGGAGCAGCAGGACGGGATTGAGAAGGTCCACTATGCCGGTCTCAAAAGCCACCCGCAGCATGCCTTGGCCCAGCGTCAGCAGCGCGGTTTTGGCGCGGTGGTGAGTTTTGAAGTCCGGGGCGGCAAAGAGGGCGCATGGCGCTTTATCGATGCCACGCGCCTGATTTCAATCACCGCCAACCTGGGGGACAGCAAGACCACCATCACCCATCCGTCCACCACATCCCATGGCCGGTTGGCGCCGCAGGAACGTGCAGCTGCCGGCATTCAGGACAGTCTGATCCGCATCGCCGTGGGCCTGGAAGATGTCACCGACCTGCAAGCAGATCTGGCGCGAGGCCTGGCCGCACTGTGAACGATATGATCCTTGAGGTACCCGTTGCCGGTAATGGGCGTGTGGCGCTGGTAACCGGCGCTGCGCGGGGCATTGGCCTGGGGATCGCCGCGTGGCTGGTCAGTGAAGGCTGGCAGGTAGTGCTGACCGACATCGACCGTGCACGGGGCTCTAAAGTGGCCAGGGTGCTGGGTGAAAATGCCTGGTTCGTGACCATGGATGTGTCGGTAGAGGCCGATGTCATCGGTTGCGTGGCCCAGGTATTGGGGCAGTTCGGACGTCTGGACGCGCTGGTGAGCAACGCGGCAATTGCCGACCCGCACAACATGACCCTGGAAAGCCTCGATCTGGAGCACTGGAACCGGGTACTGGCGGTCAACCTCACCGGTCCCATGCTCCTGGCCAAACACTGCGCGCCTTACTTGCGTGCGCATTGTGGCTCGATCGTTAATCTGGCTTCCACCCGTGCCCGTCAATCCGAGCCCGATACCGAGGCTTACGTGGCGAGCAAGGGCGGTTTGCTGGCATTGACCCATGCGCTGGCCATCAGCCTTGGGCCGGAGATCAGGGTCAACGCGGTCAGCCCGGGCTGGATTGACGCCCGGGACCCCTCTGTGAGGCGTGCGCAGCCGCTCACCGACACGGATCACGCCCAGCACCCGGCAGGGCGTGCAGGCACCGTGGAAGACGTTGCGTCCATGGTTGCGTGGCTGCTGTCGCGCAATGCCGGATTTGTGACGGGGCAGGAGTTTGTGGTCGACGGCGGCATGAGCAAGAAAATGGTTTACGGGGAATAAAGCAGTCCGCGGGAGCGAGGTTCGGGTTTTTTGCTTATTTTGAAAAAAACTCAACCTTGTCCTTGACTTAGGTTCAATACCTGCGTAAATTTCGCGGCCTCAACGAAGCAAAGGGTGATTAGCTCAGCTGGGAGAGCATCTGCCTTACAAGCAGAGGGTCGGCGGTTCGATCCCGTCATCACCCACCACTTCTTGAGTTTCTCGAAAGAGAAAGGTGGTTCTGAAAAGAACAACCAACCGACGCGCAGCGGTAGTTCAGTCGGTTAGAATACCGGCCTGTCACGCCGGGGGTCGCGGGTTCGAGTCCCGTCCGCTGCGCCATATTTGTACAGGTCAGGTTTTCCTGGCTTGGGCTTGAAAAGCACCGAAGCTTTTCAGTCACAGGTTTTAAAAGTTTCAAACGGACGCAAGTCCGAGCGATACGCAGCGGTAGTTCAGTCGGTTAGAATACCGGCCTGTCACGCCGGGGGTCGCGGGTTCGAGTCCCGTCCGCTGCGCCATATTTGCTCCAGAGCCCTTGAACTCTCTGGAGCTACAAAGAAAGCGACCTTAGGGTCGCTTTTTTTGTGCCCGGATTTCTTCATGACGCTGCGTGCTCCGTAGTCGCTGCCGAAGGCTGCGAAGGGCGGTGAAGCGACCCCTTTGCATGTCTGAATGACAAGGGAAGGCCCTGCGGCCCTGGGCGCAGCCTTTGGCAGCGACTACAGGTTTGGGCGGTTTCAGCCTTGCTGCGCCAATGTGATCGAATCAAACTGCGCGCAAAAAATGCCAACTGATGCACAATACGTCCCGTCACCGTTCTCTTCAGGATCTTTAATGCTTAAGTCATTCCCCTTGCGCGCTTTGGTTGCCGTCCTTTTGCTGGCCGGACTCGCAGGTTGCTCGTCGAAGAAAACAGCCATCTACGAGCATGAGAACTTCGATGATTCGGGAACGTTTTCGCGTAATTATCCGGTGACCGATAAAGCCTCGTGCGAAGCTGCACGACGCGCCTTGCTCAGCCAGGGCTACATCATCACCAGTAACGATGCAAAAATGATCAGTGGCCACAAGAGCTTCCAGCAAACCGGCGAAAGTCATCTGGAGATCAGCTTTAACGTGGTCTGCGCAGACGACGGCGGCTCGGAGCATCACGCCACCATGTTTGCCAACGCCCTGCAGGACCGTTACGCACTGAAGAAGGTCAACAACTCGGCCAGCCTCGGGGTGGGGGTGCTGGGTTCGGTGTCGATGCCGATTGGCTCCTCCGATGACTCGATGGTGAAAGTGGCCAGCGAAACCGTGTCTTCGCCCCAGTTCTATGATCGCTTTTTCGCGCTGGTGGAAGTGTTCCTGCCCAAGGAAGTGAAAAAGGCTGCGCATATTCCGGAAAAGCCCAAGACCGATCTGGGTGTACCTGAAGTTGTCCCGGCCAAGGTCGAGGCGGCCCCCAAGCCGGCTGCGCCAGTCGAGGTGCCTGCGGCTGCCGAGCCTGCCAGCTTGCAACCGCCAGTGGAGAGCGCCCCGGTGCTGCCGGCAGAAGTCGTGCCTGCTCCGGCGCCGGTCGAACCGCCAGCCACACCGCCGGCCACACCTTCGGCGCCTGAAAAAGCCGCCGCACCCGCAGTGCCTGCGCCGGAACCGGCGATCACCCCTCTACCCGTTGTGCCAGAGGCGCTGCCGGCACAATAAGCGTGCAGTAATTTCCATGAACTCTGCTACGTTTAAAAAGTCAGTGAAGTCGAGTGCTCGCAAGGTGTCATTTTTCCTTCATGGGAGCGCTTTAAACTCACTTTCAGCGCCCCTCAGGCATGACTTGAACCAATAGAACGAAAAGGGATGTGGCAATGGACGACTATCAGGAAGAGTTGCTTGAGTATCAGGCTTTTGAGCTGGACCCGCTGGAACCTGCGGACGACGCAACCGAGCTTTAGGCTCTGGACCGCCTCATGCAGTGTTGCGCTGGCGACGACGGAACTCTCCCGGAGTCTGCGCGTTCCAGCGCTTGAACGCCCTCTGAAAGGCCTCTGCCGAGGCAAACCCCAACAAGTAGGCAATCTCGCCAAAGGCCAGTTCCGTATCGCGGATATAGGTCATGGCGAGGTCACGCCGCGTATCGTTGAGAATCGCCCGGAACTGCGTGCCTTCTTCTGCCAGCTTGCGGCGTAAGGTCCAGGTTGGCAGCTTGAGGCGCACCGCCACTTCCTCCAGATCGGGTTCGCGCCCGCCATTGAGCAAAGGCCCCAGCATTTGCGTAATCCGCTCGCGCAGGCTGCGGGTTCGGGTCAATTGCTCCAGTTCGCGCTCGCACAGTTGCAGCAAGAATGCCCAGGTTGTGGGGCAGTGCTGCGGGTTACGCAGATCCAGACTGGCGTGGTTCAGCCGCAGCTGGTTGGTCTCGGCCCGAAAGCTCACCGAGGTATGGCTCAGGATGGCGTAGCGCTCGGCATACTCCGGCTCGCTGAACTCGATATCGATGTGCTCACCCAGCAAAGGCCGGGCCGCAACAGATGACAGCTGCTGCAGCCAGCCAGCAATGATCGAGTCCACCACAAAACGGTTGTAGGCGTTATACGGGCTGATGGAATAAAAGCGCAGCCAGGCGCCCTGAGCGTCTTCGTGCAGGCTCGACTGGCCGCGATAGTTGGAGGCATACAGGGCTTCAAAGCGAATCAGCGTGCGTGCCGCTTCCCGTACCGTGGGTGCCTGGGCTGCGGTTACACCGGCCAGGCCGGTCTGGGGCAGCCTGCTCATCTGGCCCATGCGCAAACCCAGGGCCGGGTCGCCGGTCAAGGCAATCGCGGCGTGCCCCAGGCGCATGTAGCGCGGGATCGACAGTCGCGCCAGCGGTTGCCCGAGGCGGGCCGGATCGAGTCCGTATTGAGCGAGTAAAGGCAGAGGGTCGTGGCCATAACTGCGCACCGCGTCGGCCAGGCATTCAACAAACCCGACTGAAAGATCCCCCAGACGCATCGGCAGCGGTTTCACAGGTTTACAGCCACAGGTTCAGCAAGCGGGCACCGCTGCCGGGCTGGTCTGGGCTGGTTTGCCCGTTACGGCTGACAAACCCCCAGCCGACGCTGTGCTTGTCCCAGAATTTGCCACGGGAGAACACCGTGATGCCGGCTTCGGCTGTACTGCTGGGGACGCTGCTGATCAGCGTCAGCCGGTGCCAGGCTTCGCCTTCGCTGACTTCTCCGGGCTTGAGGCTGATTTCACTGGGGCTCGTGACACTTTTAAAGCCGCCCCAGGGTTGATCCCAGGTGTTTTTACCAATCATGAACGCGGGGACAGCGATCAGTTGCGCCCCTTGCTCGTTCAATGTGCGGTAGTTCTCGGGATACCAGCTGTCGCTGCCGACCAGAATGCCCAGGCGACCGGCCGGTGTGTCGATCACGTTCAATTGGTGTTCAGGGCTTGGCTGGATATAGCTTTGTTCTTCGTAAGTGGGGAGTAACTGGCGTTGCGGCGTACCCAGGGGCATACCGTCCCGGCCAAACACAATGCTGCTGTTGTACAGCGGGCCTGAGCCGGGCAGCAGTTTGCCGTTCTCGATGCGTGGCTCCGGCAAGGCGATGCTGCCGGCCACCAGGGTCACACCGTATTCTTTGGCCAGCCCGCCAAACAGGGTCTGGTAATCGCGGGCCATGCTCCTGGCTTTCATTCGCAGATGAGCATCGTTGGCCCGGCTGTCGCCCTCGGCGCGAAGCCAGGCACTGGCGAAGGCCAGCGGGTTGCTCCGTACCAGCCAGTCCATGGCCTGCGCAAGATTGGCCGCCTGATACAGCTCATTCTTTTCGCCGCGAAACACCAGCCAGGTGCCGATGTGTTCCGGCAGCACGACGATGGTCTTGTCGTTGAGCAGTCCGGCATCCCGGGCTTTGTCCAGATACGCCGCAAGCTTGAGGCGCACCAGATCCAGGCTTTGGTAGTCCCGGGGTGACAGGTCCGGCTCGATACCCAGCAGATTGCCACGGTCGTGGTTGACGCCGTCGTTGAGGGTCAGCTCGATGCGCAGGTCCGAGAGGTAGTGGCCCACCTCGCGTTGCTGGGCCCAGAACCAGTAGCCGGCGGTAGCGGCGATGAGGGTGACGATTAAGGTGCAGGCAAATAATTTACGCATTGGAAATAGAGCAACAGCCTTGGGCGGGATTCGGCAACTAGGGTAGGGTGCTGGTCCCGGCTTGCCAAGGGGGGCTGCGCATTTAGGTTAGCAATTTGTCACTTTGAGTCATTGAGTGACCCCGCAGGTATCTTTACTGTGGCTGGCATAAACGACGGGAGCCACAGAGCATCCCGCGTTCCGTGATTTATCCTGTTGTGGAGCTCGCCGATGACTGCCTCTCACTACCCGCATTTGATGGCCCCGCTGGATCTGGGTTTTACCACCTTGCGCAACCGCAGCCTGATGGGCTCCATGCACACCGGCCTTGAAGAAAAACCCGGTGGCTTTGAGCGCATGGCGGCCTATTTTGCCGAGCGTGCCAAAGGCGGGGTCGGCTTGATGGTCACGGGCGGCATTGCCCCCAACGACGAAGGCGGCGTGTACAGTGGCGCGGCCAAGCTGAGTACCGCCGAAGAGGCAGAAAAGCATTTGGTGGTGACCCGTGCGGTGCACGATGCGGGCGGCAAGATCTGCCTGCAGATCCTCCATGCCGGGCGTTATGCCTACAGCCCCCGTCAGGTGGCTCCGAGCGCAATCAAGGCGCCGATCAACCCGTTCACCCCCAAAGAACTGGATGAAGAAGGCATCGAGAAGCAGATCAGCGACTTCGTGACCTGCGCCAGGCTGGCTCAAAGCGCCAACTATGACGGCGTTGAAATCATGGGTTCCGAAGGCTACTTCATCAACCAGTTCCTCGCCGCGCACACCAACCATCGCACCGACCGCTGGGGCGGTTGCTATGAAAACCGCATGCGTTTGGCGGTGGAAATCGTGCGCCGGGTGCGCGAAGCGGTGGGGCCGAACTTCATCATTATCTATCGCCTGTCGATGCTCGATCTGGTTGCTGAAGGCAGTGTCTGGTCCGAGATCGTGCAACTGGCCAAGGCTGTCGAACAGGCCGGTGCGACCTTGATCAACACCGGAATTGGCTGGCACGAAGCGCGCATTCCGACCATTGCCACCAAAGTGCCCCGTGGTGCCTTCAGCAAAGTGACCGCCAAGTTGCGTGGTTCGGTCAACGTGCCGCTGATTACCACCAACCGCATCAACACTCCGGAAATTGCCGAACAGATTCTGGCTGACGGCGACGCCGACATCGTGTCCATGGCGCGACCGTTCCTCGCCGACCCCGAGTTCGTCAACAAGGCTGCTGCTGGCCGCAGCGATGAAATCAACACCTGCATCGGCTGCAACCAGGCGTGCCTGGACCACACCTTTGGCGGCAAGCTCACCAGCTGCCTGGTCAACCCCCGAGCTTGCCACGAAACCGAGCTCAACTACCTGCCAACCATTGCGGTGAAGAAAATCGCCGTGGTCGGTGCCGGGCCTGCGGGGCTTTCGGCAGCGACCGTGGCTGCCGAGCGCGGGCATCAAGTGACACTGTTCGATTCGGCCAGCGAGATTGGTGGCCAGTTCAACGTGGCCAAGCGTGTACCGGGCAAGGAAGAATTCTTCGAAACCCTGCGCTACTTCGGTCGCAAGCTGCAGACCACCGGGGTTGAGGTTTGCCTGAACACCCGTGTCGACGTAGCGCAATTACTGGCAGGCGGTTTTGACGAAATCATACTGGCTACCGGGATTGCTCCGCGCACCCCGGCCATACCGGGCATCGACAACCCCAAGGTACTGAGCTACCTGGATGTGATTCTTCAGCGCAAGCCGGTTGGCGCCAGGGTTGCCGTGATCGGCGCCGGTGGCATTGGTTTTGACGTGTCCGAGTTCCTGGTGCAACAAGGGGTTGCCACCAGTCTGGATCGCGAAGCGTTCTGGAAAGAGTGGGGCATCGATACCCGGCTGGAGGCCCGGGGCGGCGTTGCGGGGATCAAGCCCGAGGTGCATGCCCCGGCGCGTCAGGTGTTTCTGCTGCAACGCAAGGCGAGCAAAGTGGGCGACGGTCTGGGCAAGACCACCGGCTGGATTCACCGCACCGGTCTGAAGAACAAACAGGTGCAAATGCTCAACAGCGTTGAATACCTGAGCATCGACAACGACGGTTTGCATATCCGGATTGGCGAAGGCGAGCCCCAAGTGCTGCCGGTGGACAACATCGTCATCTGCGCCGGTCAGGACCCGTTGCGCGAGCTGCAGGACGGCCTGATTGCCGCCGGGCAGAACGTGCATTTGATTGGTGGCGCCGATGTTGCGGCCGAGCTGGATGCCAAGCGCGCCATCAACCAGGGCTCGCGTCTGGCCGCACAGCTGTAGGGTAGGAGCGAGCCTGCCTCGCGATGACATCGCTGCGGTGCATCTGAATGAGCGGGTCATCGGTATCGCGAGGCAAGCTCGCTCCTACAGCGGGAGCGGGCCCACTTTATGTGCTGTCAGCTGGCTTGCTCGCGAGCGTTGCAACGCACAGGGCTCGCGTCTGGCCGCACAGCTGTAGTGTAGGAGCGAGCTTGCCTCGCGATGACATCGCTGCGGTGCATCTGAATGAGCGGGTTGTCGGTATCGCGAGGCAAGCTCGCTCCTGCAGAAGAACAGGCAATTGTCTGTCAGTGCACTATCTGTGCAAGAAAGGCTTTGGCCCGCGGGCTTTTCGGGGCGTTGAAGAAGTCTTCGGGCGGTGAATCTTCGATGATCATGCCGCCATCCAGAAACAGCACCCGCTCGGCCACCTGGCGGGCAAAGCCCATTTCGTGGGTGACACAGAGCATGGTCATGCCGCTGCCCGCCAGTTTGACCATCACATCCAGCACTTCGCTGACCATTTCCGGGTCCAGCGCCGAAGTCGGTTCATCAAACAACATGATTTTCGGCTCCATGCACAGTGCCCGGGCAATCGCCACGCGCTGCTGCTGGCCGCCCGACAGCTGGCTCGGGTATTTGTTGGCCTGAATGGCAATGCCCACCTTCTCCAGAAAGTGCTGCGCCAGTTCAACCGCCTTCTTGCGCGACAGGCCGCGCACCGACATCGGCGCCAGAATGCAGTTGTCCAGCACACTCATGTGCGGGAACAGGTTGAAGTGCTGGAACACCATGCCGATTTCGCTGCGCACCTGGGCGGCTTCGCGCGTGGCCTGGGACAGGTCGGTGCTGTTCACCAGAATCCGCCCTTGCTCGGCGATCTCCAGGCGGTTGATGCAGCGGATCAGGGTCGACTTGCCCGAACCCGATGGCCCGCACAGTACGATCCGCTCGCCTTCGTGCACTTTAAGGTCGATGCCTTTGAGTACATGAAAGGCGCTGTAGTACTTGTTCAGACCGGCGATATCCACCACCACCTTGCGGGTGTCAGTGACTGGCGACACAGGATTATGAACGTAAGCAGGTTGAGCGTGCATGGTGCGTCTCCAGTGATCAGTTAAAGCGCTCGGCGCTGTAGGGCGTCGGGTCGGTGAACGGGGTCTGGCCGGTCATCATCTCTGCCAGCAGGCGGCCGCTGACCGGGCCCAGTGTCAGGCCGTGGTGGGCATGGCCAAAGTTGAACCACAAACCTTTATGCCGGCTGCCGGGACCAATCACCGGGCACATGTCCGGCAGGCAGGGGCGGCGGCCGAGCCAGGGTTCGGCGTCCACCCGCTGACCCAGCGGATACAGGCGTTGGGCACGCTCTTCGCAACGGCGTAGCTGGATTTCGTTGATCGGGTCATCACTGTCTGCAAATTCGATCCCTGTGGTCAGGCGAATACCACCCACCATGGGGGCCAGGACATAACCGCCCACCGAGTCGAGAATCGGATGCTGCATGGTGTGGCCGTCCTTGGCGGCGTAATGCATGTGGTAGCCGCGCTTGATCGCCAGGGGAATCCGGTAGCCCAGCGGCTGGAAAATTTCCCGGGCTTGCGGTCCGAGTGCAATCACCACTTCATTGCCGATGATCAGGCCTTTGTGGCTCTCGACCTGCCATTGCCCGGCCGTTTGCCGCAGGCTGGTGGCATCGCCGGTCACAAAGGTGCCGCCGCGCTTGATAAAGAGTTCGGCATAGCCCCGGGTCAGGCCGCCCGGATCGCTGACGGTCTTGGGGTCGAGCCAGTGAATGCCACCGATCACATCGGTATGCAGGCCGGGTTCCAGCGCGTGCACCTGTTGCTGGTCCAGTACCCGATAGTTGAGCTTGAACTCGCTCAAATCGGCGGCATCACGCTGGGCCTTGGCGAAGTCGTCCGCGGTGCGGTAAACCTCGATCCAGCCGCTGTCCTGGATCAGATGACCCATGCCCGCCGGCTCGGCCAGCAGATCATGTTCGCTGACACATTGTTCAATCAGCGGCAGCATGGCCCGGGTGGCATGGGCCAGCCCCTTGCTGCCCGACTGCTGCCAGTATTTCATCAGCCACGGCCCGGCTTTGGGCAGGTGTCTGAGGCTGTAGCGCACGTCCGATTGCTGATTGAGGCCATAGCGCAGCAGGCGGGTGATTTCCCGCGGGAACGAGTAAGGGATAACACTGGCGCGCTCGATCAGCCCGGCGTTGCCATGACTGGTGCCGCTACCCGGTTGGGCGCGGTCGAGCAGCACCACGCTGCGCCCGCGTGCCTGGAGTTGCAACGCGGTACTGACGCCGACGATGCCGGCCCCCAGAACGATAGTGTCGCAATGCATAAACAAATCCTTGAGACGAGGGCCGTATTTGCAGCCCGAAAAATGGGTTTACTGCAAATGCCGTCCGAGACGGCCTTCGATGAATTTCAGGCTGCGGCGCACGATTTCCACGATCACCAGGTACAGCACGGCGGCCCAGAGATAGACCTGGAAGTCGAAACTGCGGGAGAACACCATCTTGGTGACCCCCATCAAGTCGTAAATGGTGACCAGCGAGGCGATGGCGCTGGCCTTGATCATCAGGATCAATTCATTGCCCAGCGGGCCGATGGCCACCAGCAGCGATTGCGGCAGGATGATTTTGCGAAAGGTGGTCCAGCGCGACAGGTTCAATGCCTTGCTGGCTTCACGCTGGCCCTGGGCTACCGACAGAATGCTGCCGCGCAGAATCTCGGCCTGATAGGCCGCTGTGTTCAGGGTGAAGGCCAGCAGGGTGCAGAACCAGGCATCGCGGAAAAACCACCACAGGCCGACGTCTTGCCAGAAACCCTTGAACGATCCCAGGCCGTAATACAGCAGGAACAGCTGTGCCAGCAGCGGTGAACCGCGAAAGAAGTACACATAGGCGCCGGTAAAACTGCGCAGGAAGCGGTTGCCGGACAAGCGGTCCAGAGCAATCAGCAGGCCGAGCACCGCGCCCAGGGTGAAGGAAATCGCCACCAGCTTGGTGGTCACCAGCAGCCCGTCGATAAAGCGCGGGCCGTAGCGTTCCAGCAGCTCGGGGCTGAGAAACATGTTTTGCAGTTCCGCCAGGCTCATGGCTGCACGCTCCGTATATGGCGGTTGAAGTGGCGCTCAAGAAAGGCAAACAGACGCCCGGAAATCGCCGAGAAAAACAGGTAGATGAAGCAGGCCACGGTGTAAAACAGCATCGGGTCCTTGGTGACGCTGACCGCCAGGTTGGTCTGGCGCATCAGGTCCACCAGGGCGATGGTCGACACCAGGGACGTGTCCTTAAGCAGCGACAGCCAGTTGTTCGACAGGCCGGGCAGGGCGATGCGCGCCAGTTGTGGCAGCACCACTTTGCGAAAGGTGGTGAACTTCGACAGGCCCAGCGCCGAGGCCGCTTCGAATTGGCCCTTGGGAATGGTCTTGAATGCCCCTAGCCAGATCTCGCTGGAAAACGCGGCAAATACCAGGCTGAACGCAATCATCGCCGCGACAAAGGTATTGATCGTGAACTGTGCGTCGTAGCCCATCAGGGCGAGGATCTTTTGCGCGGCGATCTGGCAGCCGTAATAAATGATCAGCAGCGTCAGCAGTTCCGGCAGGCCACGGAATACCGTAGAGAAGGTTGTTGCCCAGGCCCGCATCCAGCGATTTTTGGAGCGGGCCGCCACGGCCACGATCAGGCCCAGCGGTAAACCGATGGGCAGGCAGCTCAGGGCCAGGGCTATGGTGACCAGCGAGCCGGCAAGCAGCGCCGAGCCCCAGCCGCCACTGGCGAAGGAAAGAAGTGAGAGTTGATCGAGCATGCTCGAATCCCCGGGCAAAAAAAGGGCCGAAATTCAGCCGCCGCGCACGCCAGGTGCGCAGGGCCGGGTCATTGGCAGGGAGGCCCTCAACCGAGGGCGGGCGACTCAGTAAATGTCGAAGTCGAAGTACTTGCTGGAGATCTTTTTATAGGTGCCGTCGGCAACGATCTCGTCCAGCGCCTTGTTGAAGCGCTCACGCAGGGCGTTGTCTTCCTTGCGTACCGCAATCGAGGCATCGGCCATGGTGCCGTTGACGTCACCAATGATTTTGCAGCAGTCCTTGCCGGTTTTATTGACCCACTCCAGCAGCGGGAATTTGTCGGCAATCACCACATCGACCCGTTCGTTTTCCAGCTCGCTGTTGGCTTCATCCAGGGTTGGATACAGCTTCAGATCAGCCTTTTTGTAGTGCTCTTCGGCATAGATGCTTTGGGTGGCGGCGCTCTGGGCACCTACGGTTTTACCGGCGAAGTCGGACTGGGCATCGGTGATGTCAGAGTCTTTGGGCACGGCAATGGACAGCGGAGTGCGGTAGTAGTGATTGGTGAACGCGATCTTCTTTTTGCGCTCTTCGTTGACGATCATGGACGCGACAATGGCGTCGTATTTCTTCGCCATCAGGCCGGCGATGATCCCGTCCCAGTCCTGGGCCACGATGGTGCACTCGGCGCCCATGCGCTTGCACACTTCTTCGGTGATATCGACGTCAAAGCCGTGCAGCTTGTTGTCGGAGTCAACGTAGTTAAACGGAGGGTAGGCGCCTTCCGTGGCGATTGTCAGTTTGTCGGCCTGGGCGTTGGACGCGAAGGCGACAACCATTGCACATGCACTGGCAAAGCGAATGACGTGTTTCATCTAGCACCTCGTTTTATTGTTTTGATCCGGGTGAGGATGTGTAGCCCACGAACTCATTGTGTAAGGCCGCGGTAGCCTCAAGACGCTTCTCCACGTCCGGCCCCAGTTGTTTGCACACTTCGTTGATCAGCAGGTGCACCAGCGACAGCATCGCTGCGGTGGATTCCCAGAACAGATTGAATTCGGTCGGTACACGAAACACTTCGTCGGCGTTCTGCTCGGCCCAGTCGCAAAAAGTGTCGGTCACCAGGGTGACGGCAATGCCAGCCTCGCGCGCCTTGCGGCATAACAGTTGGGCGTGGCGCGAATAGCGCCGGGCCTCGAATACCACCAGGGCGCAGTCCTCGGGTGGGCACAGCAGCACGTCGGCGTAATGCCCGGCGGCGCCGTCCACCAGTTGCACGCCATCGCGCAGGTATTGCAGCAAATGCACCATGGACGCGGCGATCCCGCGTTCGGTCTGGAAGCCGGCCACGAACACCTTGCGCCGGGTGGCCAGGCGCTGGCTTACGGCTTGCCATTGCGGGGTGAGGCTGTATTCGTAAACCTTGACCAGGGCGCCGACTTCCAGCTCAAAGCTGCGCGGTAACCCCTGGGGCCCCTGGCTCGATTGCTGGCGGAATTCCTGCAGACGATCACCCACCAGCCACGGGCCGTCGCCCAGGTCGTCCTTGAGATCGTTCTTCAGGTCTTTGAAATGGCTGTAGCCCAGCGCGCGGCAAAAGCGCCCGACACTGGACTCGCTGACACCCAGCCTGGCGGCAATGTCGGCAGCGGTCTGAAACGGCAGCTCGTAAAGATTGGCCAGCATATAACTGGCAATCGCCCGGCCCGAAGGGGCGGCGGTTGACAGACTGCTTTCTAGGCGTTGTTTAATCGACTGGCTCACGGCTGCTTTCCTGTTGTTGTTTCAGCGCGTTGCAGAAAGTGAATGTTTTCTGTCATTAAGTCAAGAATTGACAGATAACTGTCATCGCAGGATAGTTGGCCGAGCATAAAAATAACTAGATTGGAGCGCCAGAATGTCCCAGCCCGCTACCTCGTCCCAGGCTATGGAGTCGCTGAACCTCAGCGAACTGACCGCCTTGCTGCAACAGATCTTTGAGCGTCACGGCACCTCCCGGGCCGTGGCGCAGGTATTGGCAGACAACTGCGCCCGGGCTCAGCGCGACGGTTCCTACAGCCACGGTGTGTTCCGTATCCCGGGTTACCTGGCCTCCCTGGCAAGTAACTGGGTCGACGGCCAGGCCGTGCCGCAGGTTGAAGACGTGGCCTCGGGCTTTATCCGCGTGGATGCGGCCAACGGCTTTGCCCAGCCGGCCTTGGCAGCGGCGCGTGAATTGCTGGTGGAAAAGGCCCGCAGTGCCGGGATTGCAGTGCTGGCGATCCGCAACTCCCATCACTTTGCGGCGCTCTGGCCCGATGTCGAGCCGTTTGCCGAAGAAGGCCTGGTGGCATTGAGCGTGGTCAACAGCATGACCTGCGTGGTGCCCCATGGTGCGCAAAAGCCGCTGTTCGGTACCAACCCCATTGCCTTCGCCGCCCCCTGTGCCGGCGGCCACCCGATCGTCTTTGACCTGGCCACCAGTGCCATTGCCCACGGCGATGTACAAATTGCCGCGCGCAAGGACCACAGCCTGCCGGCCGGCATGGGGGTGGACAAGCATGGCGAGCCGACGCAAAACCCGAAAGAGATTCTGGACGGAGGTGCCTTGCTGCCCTTCGGCGGGCATAAAGGTTCGGCGCTGTCGATGATGGTCGAACTGCTGGCGGCAGCGTTGACCGGTGGCAACTTCTCGTTCGAGTTCGACTGGAAGCAACACCCCGGTGCGCAAACCCCCTGGACCGGACAACTGTTGATCGTCATCGATCCGACCAAGTCCGGCGGTAACAGCTTCGCCCAGCGCAGCGCAGAACTGGTGCGCCAGATGCATGCCGTGGGTCTTGAGCGTATGCCGGGTGACCGGCGCTTTATCGAGCGCGCCAAATCGGTGGGCGAAGGGATCCCGATGGCTGCCGAAGAACTGGCCAGATTGCGCGCACTGGCGCAGTAATATCCCGCACACCCAAACCCCGTAGGAGCGAGCTTGCTCGCGAGCTCTTGGTCGTTACGACCCAAAAGCTCGCTCCTGCATATAGATACAGCTGACAAGCATCAACACCTCCCTTGCGCCACGGGCCTATGCTGCACAGGACTTCAAGCATAAGGAACTGGCCATGAATGCCCCTGCAACCACCCCGGAGCCTGTAACGGCGAAAGCAAAACTGCCCATAGGCCTGGTGATTGCGGTCCTGGTGATGATAGGTATTTTGCTGCTGCCATTGCCTGCCGATCTACCGGTTGCCGG
Source organism: Pseudomonas sp. TMW22089 (assembly GCF_022496645.1). Lineage (NCBI taxonomy): Bacteria > Pseudomonadati > Pseudomonadota > Gammaproteobacteria > Pseudomonadales > Pseudomonadaceae > Pseudomonas > Pseudomonas sp. TMW22089. Next base: position 13,984 of record NZ_SCFG01000015.1, on the reverse strand, counting down.
CCACCGCATGCTGGCGATTCTGGCGTTTGCCGTGGTGGTGTGGATCACCGAGGCGGTGTCCTATGAAGCCAGCGCCATCATGATCACGTCGCTGATGGCGTTTCTGATTGGCATGGCGCCCACCCTGCAAGACCCGTCGCAGCTTTACGGCACTTCTGCCGGCATCACCATGGCCCTGACCGGTTTCTCCAATGCCGCGCTGGCGCTGGTGGCCGGTGCGCTGTTTATCGCGGCGGCCATGACCCATACCGGTCTGGACCGGCGTATTGCCCTGGTCACCCTGTCACGTATCGGTACCAGCACCCGACGCATCCTGCTGGGGGCGATTGCGGTCACCATCCTGCTCAGCCTGGTGGTACCCAGCGCCACGGCCCGCAGCGCTTGTGTGGTGCCGATCATGATGGGGGTGATCTTGGCGTTTGGCGTGGACAAGCGCTCGAACATCGCAGCAGGAATCATGATTGTGGTGGCCCAGGGCACCAGTATCTGGAACGTCGGGATTCAAACCGCAGCAGCGCAGAACCTGCTGACCGTGGGTTTTATGGACAAGATGCTGGGCACGCGGGTGAACTGGCTCGACTGGCTGATTGCCGGGGCGCCCTGGGCCATCATCATGTCGGGGGTGTTGCTGTTTGTGGTGCTCAAGTTGCTGCCTCCCGAAAGCGACAGCATTCCCGGCGGCAAAGAAGCGGTCGAAAAGTCCCTGGCCGAACTGGGGCCGATGACCGGGCCACAGAAACGTCTGATGGCGGTCTCTGTGGCCTTGCTGCTGGCTTGGGCCACCGAAGGCAAGCTGCACAGTTTCGACACCACCTCGACCACCTACGCCGGGTTGGTGTTTTTGCTGTTGCCGCGTTTTGGAGTGATGACCTGGAAAGACGTGCAGTCGCGAATCCCCTGGGGCACGGTGATTGTGTTCGGGGTCGGGATCAGTCTTGGTACCGCCTTGCTCACCACCCAGGCCGGGCAATGGCTGGGGGCGCAGGTGGTGAACCACACCGGGCTGGATCAAGTGGGGCCGCTGGGGATCTTTGCGATTCTGGGGGCGTTCCTGATTTTGATTCACCTGGGGTTTGCCAGTGCGACTGCGTTGACCTCGGCCTTGCTGCCGATTCTGATTGCGGTGCTGCAAACCTTGCCGGGTGAATTCAACCGGTTGGGCATGACCATGCTTCTGGGCTTTGTGGTCAGCTACGGGTTTATCCTGCCGATCAACGCTCCGCAAAACATGGTGTGCCTGGGCACGCAAACCTTCACCGCCAAACAATTCGCCAAGGTCGGGCTGATCGTCACGGCGGTGGGTTATTTGCTGATGCTGCTGTTTGGCGCAACCTACTGGAGCTGGCTGGGCTGGATGTAAGCAGAAGCGAGCTCACCTGTAGGAGCGAGCTTGCTCGCGAGCTCTTCTTCGCGACGCCCAAAACATCGCGAGACAAGCTCGCTCCCCCAGGCCCGGGTTAGTTTCCGCCTTCGCTGCGTCCGCCACTGCTGACTTCGGGCGGTACATCTTCGCCCGCTATGCGCTTGCGGAACAGCGAGGTGCGCGCCAGCAGCAAGGTGGTCACCGGTACGGTAATCGCCAGCAAAATCGGGATCAGCCAGGCGTGCAGCACCGGTGTCGATTTGAGTGCCGAGAAGTACAGGATCGACGCCAGTGCCACGCACCACGCGCCCAGGGTCGAGGCCAGTGCCGGCGGGTGCATGCGCTGGAAAAAGTCTTTCAGGCGCAGCAGCCCGATAGCACCGCACAAGGCAAACAGACTACTCAGAACCAGCAGCACTGCCACCGGTATTTCGATCCAGAGCGATAACTCGCTGACTGAATTCATTCGATCACCTCGCCACGCAGCAGGAATTTGGCCAGTGCAAAAGAGCCGACAAAGCCGAACAGGGCAATCAGCAGTGCGCCCTCAAAGTAGGTGTCACTGGCATAACGGATACCCAGTACCAGCATCACCAGCATGGCGAGGATATACAGGTAGTCCAGCGCCAGAACCCGGTCCTGGGCCGACGGCCCCTTGAACAGCCGGATCACGGTCAGGACCATCGCCAGGCTGAACAGGAACAGGCTGGTGAGGATGGCATTGGAGAGCAGGGCACTCATTCAAAGATCTCCATCAGGGGGCGTTCGTAGGTGTCTTTGAAATGCCGGATAAACTGCGCTTCGTCATCCAGGTCGAACACATGCAGCAGCAGTACGCTGCGGTCCAGCGCCAGCTCCGACCAGATAGTGCCGGGCACCACGGTGGTAATCATCGACAAGGCGGCCAGGCCGTTGGCATCGCGCAGATCCAGGGGGATCTTGATGAAGCGTGAGCGGGGCGGTTTCTTGCCGGCCATGAGCACGCCCCGGGCGACTGCGATATTGGATGCCACCACATCGCGGCCCACCACAAAGAACAGCTTGATGACCACGCCGGGCCGGCGAATATGGATGGGCAGCGGCCGCAGGGGCGCGAACATCAACGGGGCCAGAAAGCCCAGCGCAGCACCAAGCAGCAGATTGCCGGCGCTCAATGACAGGTTGAGCACCAGCCACAGCAGCCACAGCGCAAGTGACAGCCAGGGAGCCGGAAACAGGCGCTTCATGGTTGTACCTCCTGTAGCGCCGCTTTGGCTTCGGGGCCGGGTACCGGGCGGGTGCCAATAACGGCCATCACATAGCGCTCGGGATTGTTCAGGGTGTCAGCGGCATCATGGGTATAACGCAATACGGGCTCGGCCTTGAACGTCAGGACCACACAGAGTCCGATCAACAACACGATGGGCAGGTATTCGAAGCGACGCAGCAGCGGCGACGGGCGCTCGATGGGTGTCCAGAAGCGCTGGATACCCATGCGCGCGAAGGCAATCAAAGAGGCCAGACCCGAGAAGATCAGCAGCGCAAACAGGCCCCAGGCAGCGGTCGAGACTGGAGCGTCAGCGGTGTTACCCAGGCCAGCCGGGTTAAGCAGGGCATTGAGCAGGCCGAGCTTGCCGATGAACCCGGACAGCGGCGGCATGCCGATAATCAACAGGGCACAGGCGATAAAGCTCAGGCCCAGGAAGGCCATGGTCCAGGGAATGATTTGGCCGACCACGGCTTTTTGCTCGTCATCCAGATTGGTGCCCCGCGGCGGATTCAACGACTCCATCAGGGCGGGCAGTTGCCCGGCATCGTCCTCAAGCAGCATCTCGTTGGAGGAGCGCGAGCGTTCGATCAGCTCGGCCAGCAGGAACAAGGCGCACAAGGCAAGGGAGGAGCTGACCAGATAGAACAGCGCGGCAGCGGTCAGGTTGGGTTGGGCGAAACCCACGGCCGACAGCAGGATGCCCGCCGACACCAGAATGCTCAGGCTGGCCATCCGCTCAAGGCGTTGGGCGGCCAGTATGGCAATGGCAGCACAGACGATGGTCGCCATGCCGCCGTATATCAGCCAGTCACCGGCAAAGTAGGCCGACGCTCCGGCCTGACCGGAAAACAGCAGGGTCCACAAGCGCAGAACTGTGTAAATGCCGACTTTGGTCATGATCGCGAACAGGGCGGCGACCGGGGCACTGGCTGCCGAGTAGGCCGGAACCAGCCAGAAGTTCAGCGGCCACATGCCGGCCTTGGCCAGAAAGGCGATGGCCAGAATGGCGGCGCCGGCATGCAGCAAGCCGCGGTCTGCCTCGGGCACCAGCGGGATTTTCAGCGCCAGATCGGCCATGTTCAGGGTACCGGTGACGCCATAAATCAATGCCGCACCGATCAGGAACAGGGATGACGCCAGCAGGTTGATCGAGATGTAGTGCAGGCCCGCAGACACCCGGGCCTTGCCGGAGCCGTGGAGCATCAGTCCGTAGGAGGCGGCCAGCAATACTTCGAAAAACACGAACAGGTTGAAGATGTCGGCGGTCAGGAAGGCACCGTACAGGCCCATCAGCTGGATCTGGAACAGTGCGTGGAAGCTGGCCCCGGCGCGGTCCCAGCGGGCCATGGCGAACAGCAGCGCGCAGCTGGCGATGATGCCGGTCAACACCAGCATCAGCGCCGACAGGCGATCAACCACCAGGGCGATCCCGAACGGTACTTGCCAGTTGCTGGGCAGGTACACGCCAATCGCTGACGGCAGCGGTTGCTGCTGGGTCCATAGCAACAACAGCACGGAGATGCCCAGGCCCATAAAAGTCGAGATCAGGTTGATCCGGGCTTTGAGCGGGCGGCGTTTTTCTCCCAGCAACAGCATGCAGGCTGCGGTGAGCAGCGGTAACAGAATGGGCGCGACGATCAGATGCGGCATCAAATTCATTCTTTAGGCTCCCGGCCATCGACGTGGTCGGTACCGGTCAGGCCCCGGGAGGCCAGCAAGACCACCAGAAACAGGGCGGTCATGGCAAAGCTGATGACGATTGCGGTGAGTACCAGGGCCTGGGGCAACGGGTCTGTGTAGTTGAGCAGGTCCTGGGGCACGCCGTCCTTGATCACCGGCTCCTTGCCGATAAACAGGCTGCCCATGCTGAAAATGAACAGGTTGACCCCGTACGACAGCAGGCACAGGCCCATGACCACCTGGAAGGTCCGCGGGCGCAGCACCAGCCAGGTTCCGGACGCGGCGAGTACGCCGATTGCGATAGCGATGACTTCTTCCATCAGGCAGCTCCCGTCCTGGGTTGAGTGGCGGGTTGAGAGGCAGGCTGATTGCTCGGGCGATGGGCCCGGACCGACTGGTGAGCCAGTGCCGTGAGGATCAGCAGCGTGGCGCCGACCACGACGGCATAAACGCCGATATCAAAGAACAGGGCGCTGGCGATATGGATGTCACCCAGCAGCGGCAAGCTGAAGTGTGCCGTGTGGGTGGTCAGGAACGGATAGCCCAGAGGAATTGCGCCGAGCCCGGTGAGGGTGGCGCACAACAGGCCGGTGCCCATCCAGCGCAGCGGCCGCAGGCTCATTTGCGCCTCGACCCACTGGGTGCCTGCCACCATGTATTGCAAGATGAACGCCACGGACATCACCAGGCCGGCAACAAAGCCGCCGCCCGGCTGGTTGTGGCCGCGCATGAACAGATACATCGACACCACGAAGGCAATCGGCAACAGCAGGCGCACCAGCGCCGCGGGCACCATCATGAAGCCCAGGGCGGTGTCGCTGGCACTGCGCGGGTTGACCAGATCGGTCATTACGTCCTTGGCCAGCAGACGCTGCTGGGAAGGCAGCTGCATGCTCTCTTTGGGCGGGCGGAAGCGACGCAGCAGGGCAAAAACGGTGAGTGCCACGGCTGCCAGCACGGTGATTTCACCCAGGGTGTCGAAGCCCCGGAAATCCACCAGCATCACATTCACCACATTGCTTCCGCCGCCATCCGGCAAAGCCCGGCTCAGGTAGAAAGACGACGTGTCGTTCGGGGTCTGGCGGGTGAGCATGGCGTAGGACAGCATGGCCATACCGCCGCCGACTGCGGCCGACAGCAGCAAGTCACGCAAACGGCGGATCTGCGCTTTGCGCAATGTCCCCGGTAGTGGCGAGACTTCTTCTATCCGCCGCGGCAACCAGCGCAACCCGAGCAGGATAAGGACCGTGGTGACCACTTCGACTACCAGCTGGGTCAGCGCCAGGTCAGGTGCGGAGAACCAGACAAAGGTCACACAGGTCATCAGGCCGCACACGCTGACCATGGTCAGGGCTGCCAGACGGTGGTATTTGGCTTGCCAGGCAGCGCCCAGGGCGCAGGCTATAGCCAGCAGCCATAGGGTCACGAACACAGTCGACCCCGGTATTTTCGGCCGGTCGCCCCAGGTCAGGCCGCTGTAGAGCATCGGAATCAGGCCCGCGATCACGGCAGCCAGAATCAACACGAACAGCTGGGTTTGCAGGCGCTGAGTGCTGATGCGTCGCTCAATGCGGCGCGCCCAGCGCATGATCACCACCAGGCAGCGCTCGAAGAAACGCTTGCCATTGAAATACGTGATTAGCGGCGGCAGCGGATAACGGCCGAGTTTGAGCTGTTTACGCAGCACCACATACAGCAGGATGCCGCAGGACATTGCGATCAGGCTCATGATCATCGGTGCATTCAGGCCGTGCCAGATCGCCAGGCTGTATTCAGGCAGTTCGCCGCCCACCACCGGTTGCGCGGCAGCCGCCAGCAACGGGCCGACGGTTTGTGCCGGGAAGATCCCGACCATCAGACAGGTGAACACCAGCAGCTCCACCGGGGCCCGCATCCAGCGTGGCGGCTCGTGGGGAGTCAGGGGCAGGTCGGTGGGAGGCGGACCGAAAAACACATCAACGGTAAAGCGCAGGGCATAGGCCACGCTGAATGTACCGGCGATGGTTGCGATTACGGGCAGGGCAATTTCAACCCAGGCCGTGGAGTTGATGAACACGGTTTCGGCGAAGAACATCTCTTTGGACAGAAACCCGTTAAGCAGCGGTACACCTGCCATCGAGGCGCTGGCCACCATGGCCAGGGTCGCGGTATAGGGCATGAGTCTGAACAGGCCGCTGAGCTTGCGAATATCCCGAGTACCACTTTCGTGGTCGATGATGCCTGCCGCCATGAACAGCGACGCCTTGAAGGTCGCATGGTTGAGAATGTGGAACACCGCAGCGACCGCCGCCAGTGGGCTGTTGAGGCCCAGCAGCAGGGTAATCAGGCCAAGGTGGCTGATGGTTGAATAGGCCAGCAAGCCTTTGAGGTCGTTTTGAAACATCGCGCAGTAGGCGCCCAGCACCAGGGTGCAGGCCCCGGCGCCGCTGACAATCCAGAACCACTCTTCACTGCCCGACAGCGAGGGCCAGAGCCGGGCGAGCAGGAACACCCCGGCCTTGACCATGGTTGCCGAGTGCAGATAAGCCGAAACCGGAGTGGGTGCTGCCATCGCGTGGGGCAGCCAGAAGTGAAACGGGAATTGCGCACTTTTACTCAGGGCGCCGATCAGGATAAGCGGGAGCAGAACGGGATACAGGCTGTGGGCGCGAATCTTGTCGCCGGCGACCAGCACTGCATCCAGATCGTAGCTGCCGACGACATGGCCAAGCAGCATGACCCCCGCCAGCAAGCACAATCCGCCCGCACCGGTAACCATCAGCGCCATATAGGCGCCGCGTCGGGCATCTGAGCGGTGGTGCCAATATCCAATCAGCAAGAAAGAGAAGAGGCTGGTGAGCTCCCAGAAAAACACCATCTGGATCAGGTTGCCGGACACCACCAGGCCGAGCATGGCGCCCATGAACGCCAGGAAAAAAGCAAAGAAGCGCGGCACCGGGTCTTCGGGTGACATGTAATAACGGGCGTACAGCGACACCAGCGTGCCGATGCCCAGCACCAGAATCGAGAACAGCCAGGCGAAACCGTCCAGCCGCAGCACAAAATTCAGGCCGAGACTGGGCAGCCACATGAACTCTTCGCGAATCACCCCGCCATGGGCAATTTGCGGATAGAGCAGGGCTACTTGAATGGTACCGATCAGAGCAATCAGACCGGCCAGCAGTGATGCACTGTTACGTGCGTTGTGCGGCAAAACAGCCGCCAGACAGCTGCCGATAAATGGCAGAAGCAGTAGAACTATCAGGGACATAGGCTTCTAATCTGCAGGAGTTTGTGAGCGATCATACGTGGCGACTTGTATATCACCAACAAAGAAGCTGTAGATGAATCCTACAAAATGTGTGCAAACGCAAGTGGCGCGGCGCGGCATCTTCCCTGTATGAACACTCCAGAGTGTGAGTCTTTGCTTTCAGTATCAGCGCGTGCGCTTCAGTCGCATGCTTCATTGCCTTGCTTGTCTTCCAACGGGTCGGGCGCTTTACCCTTTGTTTTTAACTCACTGACGATCACCGCTGCAACAATCAATACCGCACCCAACAAGGCGATACCCGGCAAACGCTCCCCGCCCAGACGTCCGGCGATGCCGGCCCACACCGGTTCACCTGCATAAATGAGCGTGGCGCGGGTGGGGGAAACGCTCTTCTGGGCCCAGTTCATTGCTACCTGAATTACCGCACTTGCAGCGCCCAAGCCTACGGCGCTGGCTAACAAAAGCCATGAGAAATCGGGAGCGGTCTCACCGGTAGGAATAGTCATCAGGAAAGCCAGAATCGACGCAGTACTGAGTTGCACCACCGTGACCCGTCGAACATCGACTTTGCCAGCATAGGCGCTGATCAGGATTATTTCTGCCGCTATGGCGATGGCGCTGATTAGTGTCGCGATCTCGCCAGGGCTGAAGTCAAGGGACGCACCGCTCGGGCCTGACAGCAGCATCAGCCCGGTGAACGCCAGGACAATACCCAGACTTGGCATCAGCCCGGGTCGGCGTCCCAGCACCAACCACTGCAGCAGCGGTACGAAAGGTACATACAACGCTGTAATAAAAGCCGACTGACTACTGGGAATAGTCTGCAGGCCAATGGTCTGCAAGCCATAACCGAGCATGATAGACACCCCGATAAACACCCCGGCCTTGAGTTCAAACAGGGTAATGCCGCGCAGACTGCGAATTGAAAACAGAGAAACAATCAGCGCGGCGGCAGCAAAGCGCAGCCCCACAAAAAACATCGGTCCGCTGGACGTCAGTGCATGCTGCACTAATAGAAAAGTGACGCCCCAAACCATGGTAATCAGCACCAGCACACATTCGGCCTTGCTGAAACGGGAGGTCAAAGACATCAATTTTGAAGGTTTCAACGTTGTCATAGCCTTGCACGCTGCCGGAAGAGAGACGCACAATGCGTCAAAGCTGAGCAGTATACTGCGCAGTCCCACAAGGTGAGCAATATAGTGCCCAAAGAAAATTCACAACGTGCGTCGGTGTTACAACACGTCAGCCAGAACGTCCGGCGCCTGAGGCTGGTCGCACTCCTCAGCCAAAGTGCACTGGCCGAGCTGTCGGGAGTAAGTCGGCGGATGCTGGTAGCTATAGAGGCGGGCGAAAAGAACGTCAGCCTCAGCACCCTGGACCGGGTCGCCGAAGCGCTCAATGTTGCTTTCAGCGACTTGATCCAGGCACCGGGCTCTGCCGACCCGAGCCGCATCAATGAAGTGGCCTGGACAGGTACCGGCCCGGGAAGCAAGGCCGTGTTATTAGCCAAGGCTGTAGCTTCAAGAGAAGTAGAGCTGTGGGAATGGACGCTGGAACCGGGCGAGGAATACCAGTCCCAAGCCGATGCCGATGCCGAGGGTTGGAGTGAACAGCTGTACGTATTCGAAGGGTGTTTGACCCTGGTCATAAGCGAACAGGCATTACGTTTCAGCGCCGGAGAGTTCTACATGTACGCCAGCAACAAACCGCACTCCTACAGAAACGAAGGCGACGTGGTTGTGCGCTTTATCCGTAACGTAGTGATATGAGCGCAGGCGTCGGGCGAGCCATGGCGAGGGCTGGTCAATTAACTAAAAATTATTAGAATTCAGGGGGTTGCCAGCTTCGATCTTCTAGTACATAATGCGCGCCATCAGCTCGGGGCAACAACCTGAATCGCTGAAGAATCAAATGCTTGTAGCGATAAAATCGCAGCAGCAACCTTTGTATTTGATGTTTCTCATGAAGCGTCACGCACAATTGGCCGAATAGCAAAATGGTTATGCAGCGGATTGCAAATCCGCCCACGCCGGTTCGATTCCGGCTTCGGCCTCCACATTCGAAAGCCCCGCAGATCAAGGTCTGCGGGGTTTTTTATTGGCCGCAGGAAAGTGAAGTGTTGCATAACTACTTCACTTTGCGGGCTTGGCGACTGCTCCGATACGCCGGTAAATCCGTTCCGTAATCCATTCTTTTGAGTGCCCAAGAAGCGCGCTCGCCTCCGAAATATCTGCAACTCCCGACGCAGCCTTTGGCCTGATATCACGAAACTGCGCAGTACGAGTGAGGGCTGAAGAAGTTGACCGAGCCCTGACCGATGAACAAACCAAACAGGCACGCCTGCGTGATCGCCTTGCTACTGCTGACCTGCGGCTGTCAGTCCTGCTCGACGCCATAGGCTCAAATGGTAGTGGAGGAGTGCAAGCCACCACCGGCGCCGGCGGCGTGGTTTATGGAACCGCGAGAGCCCAACTTGCCCCAGAGCATGCTCAACGAATTATCGGGATCACCGGCGACGACGATCAAGGACTGATCGCGCTGCAGGCTTGTCAGGCCTTCGCAAAAGAGGTTTCAGGCAAGAAATGAAAGTAGTGACTGACACTGGGAGCTTAAGCGTTCAATCCAAGTATCGATATCGCACTAATGCCTGCAGTTTCAGGACGTTAGTTGGCTATCAGTTATAACCAAAAGCCAACTAGAGGCTTGGTGTTTAGGAGTGTTCTTATTGTGTTGAGGTTTGCTTGCTGTACCGTGCTCACGCTTGTTGGTGTTTGAATGATGTGTAAATAGTTTTTTAGAGTGTTATTTTTAAACTAAGGAATATTGATGCCTTTGGATAGTGCAGTGCGTGGTCGTTGGTCAGTACTCGAATATCTGGGCCGGCCGGCCAACTCTCGGAAAGTGCTCATAGTCGGTTGTGGCACCACTCCCCAGCACGTAACCATGGGAAGCGGTGCAATGACGATACCTGGCATTGCCTGCTCTCTGGGTAGGGCCCACAGTAGAGACTTTACTTTGGACGTTAGCGCTGATGCGGGTGCTGATCTGGTCATTGATCTGGTAACGTTTCAGGGGACCGAGTTAGGCCAGTATGGCTACGGAAGATTTGATCAAGTTGATTTTGAGTATCTTAATCGCGGGCCAGCTCAGCCCTTTTCGGATCAGCATATACGTTTGTGGATCGATGCAGCTGACAAACTTTTGAAACCAGGCGGAAAGACTGTTTTTTATTCTGGTTCCACTCAGTATAGGAATGTAGCCAAAAGCAGAATGGTCGAACTTGGCTACCGATGTGCTGAGGAGACATTAAAGCCTGATGGTACTCCAGGAAATAAGTACGGGCATATATTCTGTTATGGAGTAAAAAAAGGGCGTTAAAGCGAGTCTGTTAAGAAGTATGCATTAAATCTGCGAAGTACCTCTGCCACTGCAAATTCCCGTGTTAAGACTTCAGCGGCCTGACCAGCTCGGGCCCCTGGTTTTCCACATTCCCCACCGAGTACCAATCAAAGTCCTTCGTTGGCTGGCAACAGGTCAACGCCAAAGCTTCAGCTTTTTTTTGGTCAAGGTCGTTATGGAAAGTGGACGCATGGCGCTACGGAGAACAACTGGCCGACCTAAGGGCTGCCCATCAATTGGAGTTAGCTAATATGGCCAATGCAAACTCAGCAGTGGTCCTCGAGGAGCAAGATAAACGCTTTGCCCTGGAGCAATGGCTGGCAGCCAGCGACCAAGCCCGTTACCGAGCCCTGACCGATGAACAAACCAAACAGGCACGCCTGCGTGATCGCCTTGCTACTGCTGACCTGCGGCTGTCAGTCCAGCTCGACGCCATCGGTTCAAATGGTAGTGGAGGAGTGCAAGCCACCACCGGCGCCGGCGGCGTTATGGACGTCAGCAAGCGGCCAATAGCTGGCCCGCAATGTATTCACAGCGGCCTTTCAGAAGCAGCTGGGAGTCAAGTCCATGCAATTACGTAAAAGGTCCAACCGGCACTGTGCTGAGTCAGTCCGAGGCCGGTTAGTTCCTTCCTGTGTTTGCGGCCTGGGGCACAGGAAAAGTGCACAAGGCTTCTGTGTGCATGGCCCGAAAACTGGAGACTCAAATCAGCAGACGGGGTTCCAGGTCCAACCCAATTGAACGGCTCATTGCTTAACTTGGTAGTAGCGGGCAGGGATCCCCCAGATCACCAGTACAGTGGCCAGTACGCAGACGGCACTGAGCATGTACAGGGCAGGCGTTGCACTACCCGTCAGGTCTTTGATCCGCCCTACCATGAAGGGGGCGATAATTCCGCCCAATTGGCCCAATGAGTTGATCAAGGCGATCCCGGCTGCGGCTGCCAGTCCGGTGAGAAACCGCGGTGGAATGGTCCAGAAAATCGGCATCCAGGCAATGATCCCGGTGAGAATCATGCTCATCCCAGCCATCAGGGGCAACAGCTGACCAGGAAACCAAGCGCAGAGTAAATAACCCCCAGCAGTCAATGACGCGCAACCGGCCATATGCCAGCGACGTTCGCCACGTTTGTCCGAGCTGCTGCCAATCAGCAGGTTTCCTACCGCCGCGATCAGATACGGGATCATAGTCAACAAGCCAATATCGAAGGTATCCGCCACCCCGGCGCTTTTGATCAATTGCGGCATCCAGAACAATAAGCCGGTCAAGGCCATGACCAGGCAAAGGTAAATGGCCGACATCACGTAGGTGACCGGGTGCTTCCAGATATCCGAAAAGCGGCTGGAGGAATCAGGTTTGGGCTCGCTCGCCATACGCTCAAGCAGCACGCGCTTTTCGTCTGCCGTTAGCCACGACGCATCTTCGATCTTGTCACTCAACAGCCACAGCACCACAACGCCCAGTACTATCGAAGGCAAACCTTCAAGCAGGAACAGCCACTTCCACCCTGCCATGCCATACATCCCGTCGAAATGCCCCAGAATGAAGCCCGCCAAGGGTCCTCCGACGATTCCGCACAGGCAGATCGAGCTCTTGAAATAGGCATTGACCCGACCCCGGCGATTACCTGGATACCACTGGGTAAAGTAGTACAGTACGCCCGGCACAAACCCTGCTTCCATTACACCAATAAGAAAACGCAGGGTATAGAACCAGAACTCGTCGCTCACAAACATCATGCACGCCGAGGCAATGCCCCAACTCACCATGATCCTCGCAATCCAGACCCGGGCACCGATCTTGTGAAGCAGAATATTGCTCGGTACTTCAAACAGAAAGTAGCCGACAAAAAACAGGCTCGCGCCAAGACCATAAACGGTGTCGCTGAATCCCAAATCGCTTTGCATCTGTAATTTGGCGAAGCTGATATTGACGCGATCCAGGTAAGCAAACAGGAAACAAATAATAAACAGCGGTATGATCCGCCAGTTCACTTTGCGGTATAGGACATCGTCCAGCAATTCGACCCGCGATTGCGCGGTCGAGAGGGTTTCAGCAGTCATGGTGCACCTATTGGTTATTGTTTTTAAGGTGTTGCACAGAGCATGAGAGTGCCACTGCACCTGCCTTTACGCGCAAAGCGACAGGTGCCCTTGTAGAACCATCCCGAATGATCGCCGGCCTTGTCTGCCTTCGTGCGACCACCTTTAACCACCCACTGAAAAATCTTAGGGTTGTGGGTCAGGACCGCCTGATCGTCTACTTTCTGCTGGTGAATTTCGTCTCGGGTGGCAGCGCTATCCAAATAACACGAACTTTGCCCGATTGTTTTTGTAGGCGGTTCTTCAGAAACCGCGTGGGCGTTACTGTATTTTTTCCAAAGGCTGCTGCCTAATGACACTTGCTGATTGAGTGATAACTTTTAGTCATCCCCGATGCTGCCATCCTGGATAACCATAATGTTTGGACAAGTAGGAGTCCTGTTACAAGGGGAGGGTGGTGTCGACCTGTCTTGTAGTCCGGTCAGGCTGCTTTCGGCCGATCCTGTTGTAAAGTCGGCCTTGGGTTCCACGGCAGAGGCGTATGCAATCCGAGATTGAAGTCCTTACTTTTGGCTGAGGCTCTCAGCCTCAGCTTTCTTGTAGCCCCGTGCAGAAACGGAGTTGTCACCGGTCGATTTCCGGGCAGTTTGAGCGGTGCAACTTTTTCAACACTATCGGCCATGAGCAGGCATCAGCGAACGCTGATGCTAAGCGTCCTTTTTCAGGCGCGCGAACACCTCATCACATGCCTCTCTCCAAGCCAGCATTGCCCCATTCTTTCGAAGCTTTTCTAACCCGGCGTAAGTGTAGGTACCAGGTGTTGCGATACTACCGCCCAGAACTTCCAGGCTGACGTCAGGTTGGTGCCGTGTGAACGAGCCCCATGAAAGACAGGACACCGTTCCCCCCTTAAGATAAGGGATAGGCAAACGGGTATGTTTATGACTAACAGCAACGATAAGGGTGGCGAGCTGCTCGGCCAGGAACGCCGACGCCGC